>JBDTOA010000147.1:0-5074 GCA_039933475.1 Dermatophilaceae bacterium | reverse complement strand
TCATCGGCGCGGACCTTCGCGGGGCTGACCTGAGGATGGCCGACCTGACCGGTGCCGATCTCCGGGGCGCCAACCTCTGCGGCGCAGACCTCTCCACCAGCATCTTCCTCATCCAGTCGCAGCTGGACTCAGCCAAAGGCGATCAACACACCGCGTTGCCGCCTGTGCTTACCCGACCCGCCCACTGGTAGCTTCCGGCGCCGTTCAACCCTCGCGTTGTCCACCGTCTTGCTACCGGGGCTTCACGCTCCCCCATTTCTCCGCCAGGGCGGTGACGACCTTCCAGTCCCGCGAGGTTGCCACCACTCCCCTGCGCTCGATCCGGGCATTTGACAGCTTGGCCTCATGTGAGGGGTGCGAGTACCAGAGGTAGACCTCGCGCCCGTTGACGTGGGCGCGCTCGCCGGGGAGATCCCAGCCGTTCAGCGTCTCGACCTGCTCGGCATCCGGGTCCACCTTCAGAAAGGCGACGTAACGTCGCGCGTCTCCCCCAAGAGGAGCCGTCAGACCCATGCCGTATGACGCAAGCTCGCCGAGCTGTCCGGGTGTCCGCACGATGGTTCTGACGGTGAACCCGCACACCTCCCACAGCGCCGTCTCGAGCGCCGCTTCGACCTTCACAGCTGACCTCAAGCCCGTCGTGAGACGTAGGTTTCCGCTCTGAATGTGACTCTCGACGTCACCAAACCCCTTTTGAGACAGACCTGCTCGCAGATCCGCCATCTTGACGAAGCGGCCACCGACGTTGACCGCCCGCAGGAAAGCGATGTAGGTCGCCATCAGAGCGTGAAGGTCCCACGGCCTACCTCGCGGACGGCGCCGCTGACGAACACGGTGCCGTCATCGTCCACCGTCAGGTCCAGCACGGATGGGCGCAGGACCGCACTCCCCTGGTGGATACGGCGCGAGAGCCCGCGCTGTCCGTTGGCGATGAACCACCCGCCCAGGTTGGCGCAGGCCGAGCCCGTTGCCGGGTCCTCGATGACCGAGCTGCCCTGCATGAAGAAGAACCGGGACTCGATGGTCTGCGGCCCAGTGGGCGCCCAGATGTACATGAGGGCCTCGCCTTCTGCTCCCGTCCCATACTCGCGCAGCAACCGGGGGTCAGGCAGGGCAGCCCTGACCTCATCAGCCGAACGAAGGGGGACGATGAGCTGCTCTACCCCGGCGTTGACCCAAAGCGGCTGTGCCGCAAGGGAACTGGCCGACAATCCAACGGCGCGAGTTACGTCCTCTGCAGAGACAGTGACTTCTCGCGTGGTTTGGCGGTTGGCTTGCAGAGTCCACATGTCACCGTCGGCCCTGACGGCGATCTCTCCGGCCGGCATACGCAGGACGACCGCGTCGCCGGCCTCGAAGAGGTCGCGGACAACGTGCGCGGTGCCCAACGTCGGGTGTCCGGCGAACGGCATCTCGAACGTGGGGGTGAAGATGCGCACCGTCGCTGTGGCCCTGCCGTCTCCTGGCGCGACGAAGGTCGTCTCGGACAGGTTGAGCTGGCGTGCCAGGTTCTGCATCTGGTCATCGGTGAGGTCCCTCGCATCCTCAAAGACGCACAAGGGGTTGCCCGAGAACGGGTCGTCACCGATCGTGAAGACGTTCAGGATCCGGTATCTCAGCGGTGTGCTCATCAGGCTCTCTCAGGGCTCGAGGATGATTTCGACAGGGGTGCCGAGCTCCACGGTTCGGCTGACCGAGCAGAGCCGGTCGTGCGACCGCTGCACGGCGCCGGGCGCCAGCTGCCGGGCGGCGTCACCATCTTCACCAGCGGGGAACCTCAGACGGAAGGTGACTTCCAGACCGTCCATCCGGTTGCCGCCCTCGTCTCGCACCTTGTTGCCGTCGACCTGTACGACGAACGACTCCGGCTCTGCGCGGCGGGTGGTCAAGGTGTCGACGTCCACCGCGGAGCAACCACCGATGGCGGCGAGGAAGAGCTCGACCGGCGTGAAGTCGTTGACGTCACCGGTCCCGAACTCGAGTGTGCCGCCACGACCGTTGACCGCCGCGTACCGGCCGGCCGAGGTGCGGGTGATGGTGACGGTGCGGTGCGGGTCGACGGCCATGCCCTTACCCTGCCAGAGTGACCACTCCAACCCCAGCAAAGGACCACCCGCAGGGCTCACTGGTGCTCCTGCGCCATGGCGAGACGGAGTGGTCCAGAACGGGTCGGCACACCGGGCGGACGGACGTCCCGCTGACGGCTCGAGGCGAAGAGCTCGGGGCACGGACGGGCGAGCTGCTCAAGGGCCGGGTCTTCTCCCTGGTCCTGACATCTCCCCTGCAGCGGGCCAGCCGCACCGCCGAGCTGGCCGGACTGGTCGACGCCCAGGTCGAGGGCAACCTGATGGAGTGGGACTACGGCGGCTACGAGGGGTTGACCACGGCCGAGATTCGCGAGCGGGTCGGACATCCCTGGACCATCTTCGACGACGGCGTCGTTCCCGGAGCTACCGCCGGTGAGCGCATCGAGGACGTGGCCGCCCGATGTCGCAAGGTGATCGACCGGGCCATGCCCTTTCTGGCCAGCGGTGACGTCGCCCTCGTCGGTCACGGGCACTGCCTGCGCATCCTCACAGCGGTGTTCCTGGGCCAGCAGCTGCGCTTCGGGTCCCAGATCCTGCTGGATGCCGGGTCCGTGAGCGCGCTGGGCTGGGAGCGCGAGACGCGCGCCATCATGTCGTGGAACCGGAGACTTCTCTAGCGCGCACATGAGACGCAGCACGTGGGGTCCCGGCGTCCTCCCGTTGTCAATGACTGTGATGTTGGCGCTGCTATCACGACCGATGCACCACAGCCATCGCCCACGGGGGAACAGGGACCTTCGCGAGCAGGGCTAGATCAGCGGCCAGGTGTGGACAGGCTCGTTGGAGTGCATTGCCTGCACGTAGGACTCGAGCATGCCGCGTAGAGCGCTGGGACGGTCGGCCCCCCGGTCTTCCAGGTGATGGACGGCCGCAATCTGCCACGTGGCGCCGTTGATGCCAGCGGTGCAGCGGTTCTCGATCACGCCGAGGTAGCGGTCGCGCACGGCCGAGGAGACCCCCCAGTGGCGCAGCCCCTCGTCAGCCATCGGCAGCAGGTGGCGAAGGACCAGCTCACCGGCGGGGATCTCCCCGAAACCGGGCCAGTAGACCCTCGCCGCGAGGCCATAGCGCGCGCAGGCATGGAAGTTGCGCTCCGCGTCGGCAAAGCTCATCCGGGTCCAGATCGGGCGGTCCTGCTCGACGATCCTGCGCAGGACGCCGTAGTAGAAGGCCGAGTTGGCCATGGTGTCGATGATCGTGGGCCCCGCTGGCAGCACGCGGTTCTCCACCCGAAGGTGCGGCCTGCCATCGGCGATGTCATAGATCGGACGGTTCCAGCGGTAGACCGTCCCGTTGTGCAGCCTGAGCTCCGAAAGCCGGGGTGCCCCTCCGGCCTCGAGCGTCGCGACGGGGTCCTCGTCGGTTGTCTCGGGAAGCAGCGCAGGAAAGTACCGGACGTTCTCCTCGAACAGGTCGAAGACCGAGGTGATCCAGCGTTCGCCGAAGAAGACCCGGGGGCGCACACCCTGGTTCTTGAGCTCGATCGGGCGAGTGTCCGTCGCCTGGCTGAACAGCTCGGTGCGAGTCTCGTGCCAGAGCTCCTTGCCGCAGAAGTAGGGCGAGTTGGCGCCGATGGCAAGCTGCAGGCCGGAGAGTGCCTGCGCGCCGTTCCAGTAGTCAGCGAACTCCTGGGGTGCAACCTGCAGATGCAGCTGCACGGAGGTGCAGGCCGACTCGGGGGCGATCGAGTCGGCATACATGGCGAGGTGCTCGCCGCTGGCACCTTCGATGTCGATGTACATGTCCTCGCCGCGGGCAGTGACCATCGCCTCGTTCAACGCGGCGTACCGGTGCTTGGTGCTCATCGTCCCGGCGTGCAGGTGCTCGGGCATGACAGTCGGCAGAATGCCAACCGCCACGATATGTGCGCCGGTCTCCCTGGCCAGGGTCTCCGCCCGGTTCAGGCTCACCCGCATCTCGTTCTCGAGATCGAGAGCGGCATCGCCGGGCAGCGACCGCGGGTCGACGTTGAGCTCGATGTTGTACTGGCCGATCTCGGTCTGGTACGCCGGGTCCGCGATCCGCTCCAGCACCTCGGCGTTGGCCATCCGCGGCTGGAAGTGCTCGTCCACGAGGTTCAGCTCGATCTCCAAGCCGATGAGCGGCCGTTCGTGGTCAAACACACTCTGGGAGAGCATCCGCCCGAAGACGTCCAGGTCCAGGCGCACCTTCTCGCGATAGCGACGCCGGTCCTCTCGCGAGTATGACGTGGCCGCGACGTCGTCACCCATGTCGTTCTCCTCCGTGCGCCGTACTGCGACCCAATCAGACCCAATCAGACCCAATCACAGCGATGCCCCACCTGTCAGTGAAAAGCTACTTCCGCGCAGGGCACGCCCAACGAAATCCACGGTCCTGTCGGAGGTCGGCCATAACCTGCAGACGTGCGCCTGATTCATACCTCCGACTGGCACCTGGGGAGATCCTTCCACCGGGTGGGGCTGCTGGACGCCCAGGCCCGCTACCTCGACCATCTGGTCGAGCTGGTCGGCGCCGAGGGTGTGGACGCAGTGCTCGTCTCGGGCGACGTCTACGACCGGGCCCTGCCCTCCCCCGAGACCGTGGAGCTGCTCTCAGACGGCGTCACCCGGCTCATTGACGCAGGCGCGGCCGTCATCCTGTCCAGCGGCAACCACGACTCGGCCATCCGCCTCGGCTTTGCCTCGACGCTGCTCTCGCGGGCGGGCCTTCACATCCGGACCAGCCTGGACCAGCTTGGGGTGCCGGTCCTGGTCAAGGACGCAGCCATCTATCCGCTGCCCTACCTTGAGCCGGCGGTGGCCGCCGGCCGGATCGGCGCTGACGCACGCACCCACGCCGCCGTGCTCACTGCAGCGATGGCCCGGGTGCGCAGCGATGCGAGCTCTCGCCCCGAGGCCAGCGTGGTGATGGCTCACGCGTTCGTGACCGGAGGGGCAACGAGCCAGTCGGAGCGCGACATCAGCGTCGGCGGGGTCAGCGCCGTGCACCCAGACGTCTTCGCCGAC
>JBDTOA010000146.1:0-5099 GCA_039933475.1 Dermatophilaceae bacterium | reverse complement strand
GGATGAGGGACTGATGGCCTTTCAGCTTCCGGACTCGTGGGTGTGGGACTTCTGGGTGGTGGACGACGGTGAGCAGTACCACCTGTTCTTCCTCTACGCCTCGCGGGCGCTGGGCGACCCCGAGCTGCGGCACCACAGGGCCTCGATCGGCCATGCGGTCTCCGGTGACCTCCGGTCGTGGCACCGCGTCGCGGACGCGCTTGTGCGCAGCGACCCCCCGGCCTTCGACGACCTCGCAACCTGGACGGGCTCTGTGGTCCGTCATCCCGACGGGCGGTGGCTGATGTTCTACACCGGCTCCAGCTTGAACAAGGACGGCGCAAACGTCCAGTCCATCGGTTGCGCCTCCTCGCTGGACCTGATGACGTGGGTCAAGTCCACCGGGCCGCTCCTGCAGGCAGACCCCCGGTGGTACGAGATCTACGTACCGGATGGGAACTGGCACGACGAGGCGTTTCGGGACCCGTGGGTCTTCCCTGACCCGGCTGGCAACGGGTGGCACATGCTCATCACGGCACGCTCGGCACACGGACCGGCGTCGGCGCCGCAGGACACCATCGACCGAGGCGTTTTGGGCTACGCGTGGTCCGCAGACCTGGAGCACTGGGAGCTGCGCGAGCCCGTGTCAGCGCCGGGAAGCGGGTTCGGCCAGCTCGAGGTGCCCCACGTGGCGGAGGTCGACGGTCGCCACGTCCTCATCTTCAACTGTCTGACGCAGGACATGTCCCTGGCTCGCCGCGAGGGAACGCCCGGTGGCATCTGGGCCGTGCCGATCGACTCCCCCACCGGCCCCTACGACGTCGCACAGGCACACCTTGTCGCCGATGCACGGCTCTACGTCGGGAAGCTCATCGCGAACCGCGCCTCTGGGGCCAGCCAGTTCCTCGCCTTCCGCAACGTCGAGGAGGGGGAGTTCGTCGGCGCGCTTGCCGACCCGCAGTACGTCGAATGGCGCGGTGACCGGCTCGTCATCCGCGAGCCCGCACCCGCGGCGGTCGAGTGGCCCGGTGACATATCCAACGGCACCTTCCTGTTCCCAGAATCGGGGAATCCACACGCACCTGGTGGGGCCTCCCGTCAGCGGAGGCCATCGGGTCCGCCCGCTGAGTACCCGTTCAGCGCTGGACGTGTCGTGAGATCCACGGTGCTCCGTTCTGGTTCTATCGGCGGCGACGTCGGAATTCTTCGAAACCGGACTGCAGACGCGCGACCGGTCAGCATGGGGCCAAAGGAGCCCCCAACCTCCAAGGAGAAGAAGGCATGATCAATCGCAGGGCAACCATGACAGTTATGGTGGGGCTTGGCGTCGCCGGGCTCGCCTCGGGCTGCCTGTCCTCGGGAAGCACCGGGAGCTCGAGCAATGGCTCTGCTTCGGCCGGCCCCGGCAAGACGACGGTCTCGGTGATGTACGGCCTCGGTCCCGACACCGAGCCGGGCTTCAAGGCCGACGTCAAGAAGTGGGCGGCGGCCAACGGCATCACCGTCACCTTCATCAAGGCCGGGGCGTGGGACACCGAGATCCGCACCAAAGTCCAGGGCGGCAATCCTCCTGACGTGGGCCTGTTCCCCCAGCCGGGCCTCATGTGCGACCTGGCCAAGCAGAACAAGCTCATCCCGTACGACGACGCCACCGTCGCCACGGACAGGGCGACACTCGTCCCCGGCGTGATCGAGGCCGGCACCTGTGCCGACGGCAAGGTCTACGGCCTGCCCAACGAGGTGAGCGTCAAGAGCGTCCTCTGGACCGACGCGCCAGCGTTCAAGGCGGCCGGCTACACGGCCCCGAAGACGCTCGACGAGCTGCTCGCCCTCACCGCGAAGATCAAGGCTGACGGCAAGGTCCCGTGGTGCATCGCCGCCGAGTCCGCCGCCGCCACCGGCTGGCCGATCACCGACTGGATTGAGGACCTCGTCCTGCGATTCGCCGGCCCCGAGAACTACGACAAGTGGGTCAAGGGCGAGCTGAAGTTCAACAGCCCCGAGATCAAGCCGGCCTGGGAGTACTTCCAGAAGATTGCCTTCGGTCCGGGCGACGTCCGCGGTGGCACGAAGTCCATCGTCGCGACGAACTTCCAGACCGGCGGCAACGCGATGTTCGCACCGTCCCCGGGCTGCTACCTGTTCAAGCAGGCCACCTTCGTCGCCAACAAGGGCGGCTTCCCCGACGCCGTCATCGCCCAGCTCGACACCAAGACGGGCCCGCTGCCCTTCCCGCCCAACACCGAGGGCGACAACCCCGTTCTCATCGGTGGTGACATCGCCGCCGCCTTCAACAACGACGCCAACACGCTCAAGCTGCGCAACTTCATCGCGAGCAAGGAGAACGGCGTCGAGCAGGCGAAGGCAGGTGCGTTCTCGCCGCACAAGACCGCGGACGTCACGCTCCTGCCGAACAAGACGCTCCAGACGATCGCCACCGAGGTGCTCTACAAGGCCAGCGCTGCGCGCTTCGACGGGTCCGACCTGATGCCCGCCAAGGTGGGCGCAGGCAGTTTCTGGAGAGAGCCCATCAAGTGGATCTCGGGCCAGCAGGACCTCGACACGACGCTCAACAACATCGACGACAGCTTCCCGAAGACCGGCAGCTGACCTCCGCCTGGCCGCGGGGGTGATCCATCGGTCACCCCCGCGGCTGCCAGCGCTCTGTCCCGCTTCAGAGAGGAAGTGCCATGGCCATCAAAATCGTGAACGCATTGATCGCGATCATTGGCGGTATCGGCGGCGCCATCATCATCTTCTGGATCCTCAACAAGCTGGCCGAGTCCCTCAGGGGCCGCTGGGAGGACCGTGTCAAACCGTGGATGTTCGCCGGGCCCGCGATCCTCGCTATCGCCGTCTATCTCATCTACCCGGCCGTCGTCACGGTCCAGTACAGCTTCGGCAACGCGGACTCGACGGCCTACGTCGGCTTCCAGAACTACACCGACCTCTTCACCGACGATGCGTTCCTGTCGGTGATCTTCAACAACATCCTCTGGATCGTCATCGTCCCGGCCTCCACCGTGGTGCTGGGCCTCGGCGTCGCAGTGCTGGCTGACCGTCTGCGGGCCAGGGGCGAAAAGACGACAAAGACGTTCATCTTCCTACCGATGGCCATCAGCATGGTCGGTGCAGCGACCATTTGGCGGACCGTCTACGACTTCCAGCCGGAGGGCACGCCGCAGACCGGCCTGCTCAACGCGATCCTGGGCTTCTTCAACCGGGGCCCGGTGTTCTGGTACGGCACGAGCGACCTGCACTTCAACAGCCTGCTGCTCATGATCATCCTGATCTGGACCATGGTCGGATATGCCATGGTGCTGCTGTCGTCGGCGATCAAGAGCGTCCCGGACGACACCGTCGAGGCCGGCCGTATCGACGGCGCGAGTGAGCGGCGGATCTTCTTCAGCATCATCGTGCCGCAGATCTGGCCGACGGTCATCACCGTCTTCATCACCGTGCTCATCGGCGTCATGAAGGTGTTCGACGTCGTGTACGTCACGACCAACGGCGCCTACAACACGGACGTCATCGGACGCCTCTTCTACGACGAGCTGTACACCCAGGGCAACAACGGGTACGCGTCGGCGATCGTCGTCATCCTCCTGATCGCGATCATCCCGGTTCTGATCTACCAAATCCGTCACTTCCGCCGAGAAGAGGCTGCACGATGACCACGACAGTCCAGCCCGGAACCGGAACGCCTGCGGACGAACCGCGGCTGCGCCGGAGAAACCCCGGCAGGGGTTCTGGCAGCGCGACATGGCCGGTTCGTGTCGGCCTCATCTTCCTGTGCATCGCCTGGATGGTCCCCGCGCTCGGGATGCTCGTCAACTCGTTCCGTCCGGCTGACGACCAGTTCTCGTCAGGGTGGTGGACGGCCTTCTTCAACCCGTTCAGCTCCGCGTGGACGTTCGAGAACTACCACAGGGCGCTGACGTCGGACGCCGCCGGCATTCCGATGGCCCAAGCGTTCCTCAACAGCTTCATCGTCGCGCTGCCGGCGACGGTGATTCCGATCCTGATCGCCGCCTTCGCCGCCTATGCGTTCACCTTCATGCAGTGGCGCGGGCGGGACTTCATGTTCGTTCTCATCGTGGGCCTGCTCGTCGTGCCCAACTATGTAGCGTTCGTGCCGCTCGTCAAGCTGTACAGCACCTTGGGCCTCAACGGGACGTTCCCCGCCGTGTGGCTCGCTCACATCGGTTTCGGCATGCCTCTCGCCATCTACATCCTGCGCACCTACATGTCCGGACTGCCCACCGCTATCATCGAGTCCGCCAAGATCGACGGCGCGAGTCACTTCACCACGTTCTGGCGCCTCATTATGCCGATGTCGACGCCCGCGTTGGCCTCGTTCGCGATCTTCCAGTTCCTCTGGGTCTGGAACGACCTGCTCGTCGCGCTGATCTTCCTGGGACGAGGCGACAACACGGTCGCCACCGTGGCGCTCCAAGGCCTTCAGGGTCAGACCGGAGTGGGACGCGAGCTCATCCCGGCAGCGGGGTTCATCACGATCATCGTGCCGATCATCGTGTTCCTCGCACTGCAGCGCTACTTCATCCGCGGCATGACGAGCGGAGCAGTCAAGGGGTAGTACCGACGGCCGGTTCACCCAGAGGGTGTCCTGAAGTCAGAGCGGGCCGGAACCTCAACGGTTCCGGGCCCGCGTCGTGTCGTCTCCCAGGAGAGGGGACGACCCCTGCGCACGGATCATTGCGCCTCGACAGCGGGACGAGTCCTTGACACCGCCGGGATCCAAGCGCCGTTCATGCACCCTGAGACCCTTCTGTTGCTCTACAGGCTCGCGCTGATCTTCCTCGGCCAGGGCGACAACGCGGTCATGACTGTCAAACCTCGCCGGCCTCCTCGGCGCGCAGGGACAGGGCTGGCAGCTCCTCACCGCTGGCGCCTTCGTGACGATGGTCGTCCAGCTGTTCGTCTTCATCTCGCTGCAGCGCTACCGTCAAGGGATGAGCGCTCCAACGGTCCCGGTCGCCACCGCAGAGGTCGAGACCGGGACCTCGTCCTTTGTCCATCTGCGCTCGGCGGCCTGTTCGCTGCTGCTCGAGGTGTTCTCGCCGGACCGCGCAGACCCGGACAGCGCAGACCGGGACAGC
>JBDTOA010000145.1:0-5142 GCA_039933475.1 Dermatophilaceae bacterium | reverse complement strand
CCGTCTGGACGGTGCCCTGCGAATGCCCCCGCGTTGAGATCCCGCGTTGAGATCCGGCGTTGAGATACGGCACCGAGCTAGCGGACCGCGATACCGCGTTGAGTCGCGAAGGGCGTGGCTCTCCTATGCTTGACATACTGAGCGGCTGTTCGCCACGTGGCCAGCCACATACACGTCTAGCATCAACGTACGGAAGCGCGGCCTAGGAGCGAACGCATGAGCACAGCCCGAGTAGACATCGTCAGAAGCAGAGCTCGTGTGGACATCCTGGATGCCGACACCGACCAGGTTGTCGACCATTGCTACGGGCTTACGTCCGGTGGCAGCTGTCCGGACGCAAACCAGGACGGAATCGTGCCCTGCAACGGGCGGCGGGTCGCTCCTTCAGGCTCGGGACCTGAGTTCTGGAAGGTCTGGGTGCCACCGGCATCTCGGCACTGCCCCATGTCCTGGAATCTTGACTCAATCACGTACTGAGCGCCCACCCCCAGCCATGCGGTCGGCAGCCTTCCGACCAGAGGGTCGAGCCTGCTCAACGCTGCTCTTCTGAGCTCTTGCGGAATGGCAGCGGAGCGGCGTACAAAGAATGTACGCACCCGGTAACGGGCGGCGTCGACGGACAGTAAACGAGGTTCTGCAACTGGCGGTCCAACCGCCGGCCTTGCTCGTGACGGGGCGAGGGGACCCTGCCGCACTGACCGAAGAGTCGGGATTCGTCACGCCTCGACACAGAGGGACCCCGCCAACTCATACTTGGCGGGGTCCCTTCATTCTGGTGCGACCTGGCGACCGATCCTCGGACCGACACGCAAGAGACACACACAGATCGGCTGTCTCCGAGGTCATATTGCTGCGGAGAACTCTACGTCACGTGACGGAGGTCTCCGGACCACGGCACTTGTACGGTGACGGATGCCGCGGCGACGGACCGCCGACGTTCTCCAACCTGGACGTGGTGGACTCCTGGGAGGCCAGCTGAGGGGGACCCAGCCCTGGTCCAACCACCAAGGGGTCAGTGGTTATGCGCGTGCGAGACACGCAGGCGGTAGGTCGAACCATCGCAGGTGCTCGAAGTCGGCCGACACAAGATCGGCAATGGTGTCCTCGGGTGCAGGCGTTGCCGCCAGCAGGACCGCCCTTGCCTCGTCCAGATAGCCCTTGAGCGCCGACTCTGGCGCTCGGCCCTTGTGGCGCGGGTAAAGCATGTGGCCCATCTCGTCATACTCGACCTGCCGCAGGCGGAGCGGGGGCTCTCCTGGTCCCTGGCGATGCCGCCACAAACCGGTGGCAGGAACGAAACGGTAGTCGCCGAGGAGGCGCCACCCATCCCTGGCCACGAGCCGCACCGCCTCCACGATGTAGGTGAAGACGGCCTCCGAGATGAAGTAGTTGAAGTTCACCCGGACCCAGCCGGGCTTGATGCCCTCGCAGCCATGGGCGATCTCGCGGTCGAGCTCGCGCGACCGGTCCAGGTCGATGCCCAGCAACCGGTGGCCGTACGGGCCGGCGCACGAGCAGCCGCCACGAGACTGGATCCCGAACAGGTCGTTGAGCACCGCGACGACGAAGTTGTGGTGCAGGTGCCGACCGCTTGGGGCGCGTACGTCGAACGAGACGATCGAGAGCCGCTCGGCCTCGAGGTTGCCCAGGATCTCGATGGATGGCTCCTGGAGCCAGGAGTCGATAGCCCGCCGCAGGTAGTCCTGTTCGTAGGAACGGATGACGTCCACGCCGACCGCCTGCTTCAGCTGGAACACGAGCCCGGCTCGGATCGCCTCGACGATGGCCGGGGTGCCGCCCTCTTCGCGCTGGGCCGGGTCGTCGACGTACCGGTGCTCGCTGGGGTTGACGTAGGCCACCGTGCCGCCGCCGACGACGTGGGGCACCCGGTTGCAGAGCAGCTCACGTCGCACGATCAGGACACCAGGAGTGCTGGGACCGCCTATCAGCTTGTGCGGGCTCAGGAAGATGGCGTCCTTGTAGGACAGGGGGTCGCCCCCCGAGTCGTTCATCTCGATTTCGACGTAGGGGGCCGCGGCAGCAAAGTCCCAGAAGGACAGGGCGCCATGGCGATGCAGCAGCGCGGAGATGCCGTGGGTGTCGCTGACGATGCCGGTGACGTTGCTGGCGGCCGAGAACGAGCCGATGAGCAGCGGCCGGGAGGCATACTTCACCAGCTCCCGCTCGAGCTGGGCGGCATCGATGTGGCCGTCGGGGTCCTGGGAGATCACCACGACGTCGGCGACCGACTCGCGCCAGGGCAGCTCGTTCGAATGGTGCTCGTAGGGTCCGATGAACACGACCGGGCGCTCTTCGGCGGCGATGGTGTCACTGAAGTGGTAGCGCTCGTCCATGCTTGAAGGAAGCCGGATCCCGAGGATGCCGACCAGCTTGTCGATCGCTCCGGTGCAGCCTGAGCCGGTGAAGATAACGACCGTATCCTCGTCCCCCCCGACCGCCGCGTGGATGATCTCACGCGCGTCCTCACGCAGCCGGGTGGTCTGAAGGCCGGTGCCGCTTGACTCGGTGTGGGTGTTGGCGTACCGGGGCAGCACCTCGTCGCGGATGAAGTCCTCGATGAAGGTCAGAGCCCGGCCCGAGGCGGTGTAGTCGGCGTAGGTGACGCGTCGTGGCCCGTAGGGACCCGGCATCACCTGGTCCTCGCCGATGACGGACCTGCGGACCCTGGCCACCAGCGGGCTAGGGGTCGGTTTAGTCGCGCTCATCTGCCGAGTATGCCGGATCGTGACCTGGACACGGGACCAATGGCCCTAGGCATATGGAGTGCCCCCTGGGGTATACAGGGGCAGTGATCTCCGGGCGTCCCCCACTGTGGGCGCCTGACCCTGCGCGACGTCATCCCGTCGCCTGACTGAGGTGGAGCTATGGGCACGCCGGTGAAGTCGTCTCCGACGATCCGAGGCGCTGCCGTGCCGCCCACGTGGACGTCGGTGCTCGCCGTGATCGACCACCCCAACGAAGAGCCGTTCGGTCTCGGCGCGATCCTTGATGCGTTCATCTTCGCAGGGGCCAGGGTCCAGATGCACTGCCTTACGCATGGCCAGTCCTGGGCGCTGGAAGAGGCGCCGGGGGACCTCGCTGCGCTTCGCGGGGCAGAGCTTGCCTCAGCGGCCGACGTGCTGGGTCCGACCCGCGCCCAGATGCGCGTCATCCCCGATGGGGCCCTGAGTGAGCTGGGCCAGAAGTGCCTGTCCGGCGAGGTCGTGGCGGCAGCCAGGGCGTGTGGCGCCGAGGGGCTGCTGGTCTTCGACACTGCCGGAGTCGCCGGCGACCTCGACCACGCGGCTGTGACAGCAGCGGCACTGCGCGCTGGCGAGATCTTGGACCTACCGGTTCTGGGCTGGATCCTTCCCCACGCCGTCGCGATCCAGCTGAACCAGGCCCTGGACCACAGCGACATGGGCCCCAACTGCGGGGACGTCGACCTTCGGGTCACCGTCGAACGTGCCCGGCGGCGTCTCGCCAGCCACGCACGTCACAGCACATCGCTACCCGGTACCCCGCTGCGTCGTGGGCTGGAGCTGCTCGCCGACACGAAGAGCCTCCGCTGGCTCAGGCCCAGCGGCGAAACACCAGGTCAGCCGGGGACCTCGACGAGCACTGCCGCGCCGGCTTACCCGGACGACAGGCCGATGCGGGTCGAGCACTGTGGCGGAGACAGGTTCGATATCGACGTCCGAGGCCACCACATCACTGTCGACCAGCCGGTCAGGCACGGCGGCGAGGACACGGCAGCCACACCAACGGAGCTGTTCGTCGCGAGCCTCGCTTCGTGCGTGGCCTTCTACGCCCGCCGCTACCTGGCTCGGCACAACCTGCCCACCGAAGGCCTGGCCGTCGAGGCGACCTTCGAGATGGGGTCCAGACCCGCCCGCGTCGCGGGCATCACGCTGCACCTCATCGTGCCCGAAGGGGTACCAGCCGAACGTCGCGAGCCGCTGCTGGCGGTCGCCAGCCACTGCACCGTGCACAACACGCTGGCCGCGGCGCCCGATGTGTCGATCACCCTTGCCGATGCCGATCCTCGCCCGGCCGCCCCAAGCACGGGAGAATGACTTTCATGGACCCTATGGCCGCGCCGGAGCAGCCGCCTGTCGACACCGAAGCGGTGGCCGGCCAGAAGAAGCACTGGACGGCCACCTTCGAGGCCAACCCTGACATGTATGGCACCGACCCCAGCGCCTCCGGGCTGGCTGCAGCCGAGGCCTTCACTGCGGCCGGACATGACAAGGTGCTCGAGCTCGGCGCCGGCCAGGGACGCGACACTCTCTACCTGGCCCGCCAGGGCATGCATGTGACCGCGCTGGACTTCGCCCCCGGCACGGTCGAGACCCTCGCGTCCAAGGCTCGGGCCGCCGGACTCGCCGACAGGGTGAGCGCAGCTCTTCACGACATCCGGCAACCGTTGACCCTGCCCGACGCCAGCATCGATGCGTCCTACTCCCACATGCTCTTCTGTATGGCGTTCACCACCAGCGAGCTCGAACGCCTGGCCGGTGAGCTTCGCCGGGTGCTGCGCCCTGGCGGACTGGTCATCTATACCGCCCGTACGACCGGCGACGCCCACTATGGCGCTGGCATCCCCCGCGGCGACGACATGTACGAGCACGGAGGGTTCATCGTCCACTTCTTCGACCGGACCCTCATCGACCGCCTCGCCACCGGATTCGAGCTCATGGACGTCACTGAGTTCAGCGAAGGGGCCCTGCCCCGCCGGCTGGCCCGGGTCACCATGCGGGTCTCATGACGCTTGTTCAGCGAAGCGCCTGACTGGGCCTCAAACCTGCGTCGCGGAGTCCCGGGCGGCCGTCAACGCCTTCACCAGGTCGTCCACCGTCGGCACCCCTGACAGACCTTCGGGTGTGGCATATACGCGGCAGGCTACGGCCGGACGTTGCCCCGGCACAGCAAATGGGTCAGCGCCGTCGATCAGGATCGTCGGCGAGCCGACAAAACCCCGCTCGAGCGCCTGATCGTGGTTCGTGATCACCGTGACGGGGACGGGCTGTGCTCCCAGCCCGACCCGCTCGAACGCCGAGCCCAGCGCGATCAGGGCACGGGACTCGTGAGGACAGTTCGGCACGACCAGAAGCTCGAAATCCATACCGCCATCCTCCTCCT
>JBDTOA010000144.1:0-5158 GCA_039933475.1 Dermatophilaceae bacterium | reverse complement strand
GACCTGGGGCCGCCAACAACGGTCCGGATCGCCGCAAGCTGGGGTGCGGCGCGGTCAGGCCAGGCGGAGCCGGACCTCGGACACCGACGGGTTGGTGGCAGCGGTGCCATCGGGAAACACGACGGTCGGGACTGTCTGATTGCCGCCATTGACGCTCATGACGTAGTCCGCGCTCGTGGGATGACTCTCGATGTTGACCTCGCTGTATCCGATCCCCTCGAGATCCAGCCCCTTCTTGAGCACTCTGCAGTAGCCGCACCACGATGTCGTGAACATCGTGATGGTGCCGGCTGAAGGAAGTGCGGGGGCCGTGGGCATGCGACATCTCCTGGGAGTCAAATGACGGGGTGGTCTCTCAACGGTGCGGAGCCGCTAATCCTTCCCGGCAGTTCCCGACGACCGGTTCTTCAGGGCCCCTGAGCGGCCGGCACACCGGGTAGCCGGACAGGTCGTTCCCGGCGCTGACCTGTCACCTCGGTCTGAGAGGATCTGTGCGATGTCCCCTCCACCCAGCCAGCCCAGCGGCGCCCCGACCGCCGACGACATACTCGACGCCCTCGACCCTGAGCAGCGTCAGGTGGCCGCATCGCCGAGCGGTCCGATGTGCGTTCTCGCGGGCGCCGGCACCGGAAAGACGAGGGCAATCACCCACCGGATTGCCTACGGCGTGCACAGCGGTGCTTACCAGGCGCAGCGGGTCTTGGCGGTCACGTTCACAGCGAGGGCTGCAGGCGAGATGCGCAGTCGCCTGCGAGCGCTGGGTGTTCCTGGCGTCCAGGCCCGGACGTTCCACGCCGCCGCACTTCGTCAGCTTCACTACTTCTGGCCGCAGGCGATTGGCGGTGCTGCCCCAGAAGTGTTGCCGCACAAGGCATCTGTGGTCGCCGAGGCGGGCTCACGGCTTCGCCTGCAGCTCGACCGCGTAGCCGTGCGCGACCTGGCGGCAGAGGTCGAGTGGGCCAAGGTCAGCATGCTCACGCCAGAGACGTATGCCGTGGCGGCTCGGCGGGCGGGGCGCGCCCCGGCAGACCTGGACCCCACGGCGATGGCTCGCGTGCTCCAGACCTACGAGGAGGTCAAGGCCGAGCGAGGGGTCATCGACTTCGAGGACGTGCTGCTGCTCACGGTCGGCATCCTCGCGGAGCGCGAGGACATCGCCCGGGTCGTGCGCTCGCAGTACCGCCACTTCGTGGTGGATGAGTACCAAGACGTCAACGCGCTGCAACAACGGCTGCTCGACCTCTGGGTGGGCTCACGCGACGACGTCTGCGTGGTTGGCGACGCGGCTCAGACCATCTACTCGTTCACGGGCGCAACGCCCAAGTACCTCCTGGACTTCTCACACCGATACCCGAAGTCGCAGGTGGTTCAGCTGGTTCGCAACTACCGGTCGACGCCTCAGATCGTTGCCCTGGCCAACCTGATGGTGCGTTCAGGAGGCGGGCAGTTTGCCCGGAAAGCCGACCTGCTCCAGCTGCGCGCACAGGGGCAGGATGGCCCCCCACCCGTCCTCACGGCATACAGCGATGACCCCTCGGAGGCTGCCGGTGTGGCAACCGCGATCAAGAAGCTGCTCGCCTCAGGCACCCAGGCGAGCCAGATCGCCGTTCTGTTTCGCACGAACGCCCAGTCCGAGGCCTTCGAGTCAGCGCTCGGGGGAGCGGATATCGCCTACCTCGTCCGCGGCGGCGAGCGGTTCTTCGCCCGTAAGGAGGTACGCGGCGCGATCTTGTTGATGCGCGGCGCAGCGAGGGCCGATGACGGAGCCAAGCCGCTCGGCGAGCTGGTGCGCGATGTCATCGCCGGTGCCGGATGGACCGAGAAGGCGCCAGCTGCCGGAGGGGCGACCCGGGATCGCTGGGAGTCCCTGCAGGCACTGGTCGGGCTGGCGGACGACTTCGCGTCAGGAAATCCGGCCGCCCGGCTTCCGGACATGGTGGCCGAGCTCGACGAGCGCCTGTCAGCCCAGCATGCCCCGACGGTCGAGGGGGTGACCCTGGCGTCGCTGCATGCGGCGAAGGGCCTGGAATGGGACTGCGTGTTCGTCGTCGGCTGCAGCGACGGCCTGATCCCGATCAGCATGGCTGACGGCTTCGAGGCCATCGAGGAGGAGCGCAGGCTTCTGTATGTCGGGCTGACCCGCGCCAGGCGCGAGCTGCGGATGTCGTGGTCTGCGTCCCGCAACCCTGGTGGCCGAGCCAGCCGGCGACCGTCCCGCTTCCTGGACGGAGCAGCAAGCATTCTTGGGGACGGCGCGAAGTCCTCCGCGCGGGCCGGGCGTTCGGGGGCGGCCAGAACCGGCAAGCCCGGGAAGTCGGCAAAGCCATTGCTCTGTCGAGGCTGTGGCAAGGATCTCGCCACAGCAGCCACCCGCAAGGTGGGGCGGTGCGAAGACTGCCCGCCGACGTATGACGTGGCGACTTTCGAGGCGCTGAAGGTCTGGCGCCTGGCCGTCGCAAGTGTGACGAAGGTCCCGGCCTATGTGATCTTCACTGACGCGACTTTGACCGCGATAGCCGAGAAGACTCCGGCCAGCGCCGGTGAGCTGGCCACGATCTCGGGGGTTGGAGCACGAAAGCTCGAGCGTTACGCGGCTGATGTACTCGCGATCCTGGCCGGCGCCGATCCCTCCGAGACGGCCGAAAAGTCTTTGGCTGCAGGGGAGTTGGCAAAGGATGGCTTGCCACTGTCGCCGTGAATGTAAGGAACCGCATTAAAAGGTGTTGCAGGGAAGCTTGGCCTGTTCTAGCCTGAACCTACGTCCAGCCCAGCCGGTCCAGGTGACCATGCTCGGGCACCGAGAGAGCACGTGAGGAGGTTGGCCCCGATGGAGAGCAACACGATGACGAACACGACGCAGATCGCCCGCGTCCGCTTCGCGTCCCCGCAGGCTGCCGACCGCAGCCTCACGTTCGGCGTTCGCGGTGCGTTCTACGCCCCGACTCACAAGTCGCCTGCTTTCACCGATGTTGCGTACCTCGGCTCCTGGAGTCCACCGGTCTTGCTTAGCTAAGACACCAAGACTCGGTCCTCCAGGCCGCGGAACCCGACATCCGGGATCCGCGGCCTTTGTGTTGTCCGGGCGGCAGCCAAGCAAGAAACGACCTCCAGACAGAGCAGAAAGACCTCCAGGCAGATGAAGAGAAACATCAGATCCAGCTCGTCGCACAGGGCGGCGCCGCGGATCAGCGTGAAGACCTTTAAGACCCAGAGCAGCTCGATCCCCGATCAGCGGGAGACGACGACAAGGAGGCGAGACCTGATGCAGCTGACCGCTCTCACCGACGCGGACCAGCGGCCCGGCGCTGCCGGTTCCGACATTCCGTGTCGGGAGTACGACGCCGAGCTGTGGTTCGCTGAGAGCCCCACTCACGTCGAGCTGGCAAAAGCCCTGTGTGGGACCTGCCCACTACGTATCCAGTGCCTGGCCAACGCACTGGACCGTGAGGAGCCGTGGGGGGTATGGGGTGGCGAGCTGCTGGTGCATGGACTGGTCGTCGCCCGAAAGCGTCCCCGCGGCCGTCCCCGCAAGAACTCTGTTGCGGCCTGACCTCGGATGCTCACGCGCCCTCCGCCTGTCGGCGGGCGCGTGAGCAAGGCCGATCGGTTGACCCATACAGTGACCTTTCGTGGGCAACCTCACCGCTGCACAGCTGACGGCCCGACGTGAGTCGGTTGTCGCGTCGCTGACCTCTCCCGACCTGGCCTCCATCGTCGATCTTGTTGTGTGGGTCGAGGCCTCAACCGATAGCTCGTCAGGGCTGGGCCCGGTTGCGATGGCCGCCAGCCACGTCGGCCGCGTGCGGCTGCACGAGGACGGTCGCCACGAGGTCCTCCATGGCCTGGACCCTGTTGCAAGCGAAGATCCGATGGCCTTCCTGCCATACGACCGCGAGTGCGCGAGCCCCTGTCCAGTCGCCTCGCGGGACAACTCCTACCCGTATGCCGCGTCGCGGATCCTCTCGCTGTTTGCTGACCCCACCCGCAGCCCGGACGTGGCCGTGGTGCACACCCCGCGCCATTTCTTTCCAGCGGAGGGCGGGCATGTGGGCGAGCATGGTTCGCTCGATGTTATCCAGTCCAGGGCTCCACTTTTATTGTCCGGCAACGGGGTTGCGTCGATGGGCATGGTGGATGCCCATGCCAGGCTGGTCGATGTCGCTCCCACCCTTGCCGCCCTGGCCGGCGTTCCGGACAACACCTTGCGCGACGCCGTGGGGAAGAAGCTGGACGGACGGGTCCTGACGGCGTACTTCGGTGGTGAGCCGGTGAGGAAACCAAAGGTGATCGGCATCCTGTGGGACGGCGCCCACTGCGGCGACCTCCTTCACCTGGCCGAGTCCGGCGAGCTGCCCGGAGTGGCACGACTCATCAACAAGGGGGTGGCCTTTCGCGGAGGAGCGGTGGCTCAGTTCCCGAGCATCACCCTGACGAACCACACCTCGATCCTGACCGGCGTCGGTCCGGGTCGTCATGGCGTGCTTGGCAACGTGTTCTATGACCGGGCGACCGGCGAGCAGGTCGTTCCCAATGACGCCACGACCTGGCATCGGAGCGCCGAGTGGTTGCGTCCAACCGTGCGGACCGTGTTCGAGATGGTCAATAGTCTTGCACCACAGGGTAATTCACTGCGAACTGCGTGCATCAACGAAGCAGTTGATCGCGGTGCCGACTACTCGACCATGTCGAAGATTCGTGAAAGCGGCAGCTCCTCGGGGGCGGCGGGCCTGGGGGACCGTCTGCCCGACCAGCACCTGTCCGCTCACCTGGCTGATGCGGCGCATCTTGAGGACTCCTACTACTCGTGGGGCACCCAGGTCGATGATCTGGGGCTTGAACAGATGTTGGGGCTGTGGACAAGCCTGGAGTCGGCGCCCATTTTGACCTGGTGGGCCTGCGTGGTCAGCGATGCCGGTCACCACGCTGGTGGCCCTCGGTCCACCATCGCGCGTGACTCGCTGCGCGACTCGGACTCGCGGCTGGTGTCCTTCCTGGACCATCTCGACGGGCTCGGGATCACGGATGAGGTGACATTCCTGCTGACTGCCGACCACGGTTTCGAGAGATCCGACGCGTCGGTGACCGGGTCGTGGGCACCAGCCCTGGAAGGCCTCGGCTTCCCGCTGCGCGACGAGGGCCCAGGCTTCATCTATCTGCT
>JBDTOA010000143.1:0-5167 GCA_039933475.1 Dermatophilaceae bacterium | reverse complement strand
CCGGCGGCAGTGTTCGGCGGCTACCTCGCTGTGAGCGGGATCTCCCGGTTCCTCGTGGAGTTCCTGCGTATCAACGAGCCTGCCCTGCTCGGGCTGACCCAGCCGCAGCTCTGGGCGCTGGCCAGCCTGCTGACCGGCCTGGTCCTGATTGTTCGGACTCAGTACCTCAACCGTCCGGGACGAGCGGCGGAGCAGGCGACAACTGCTGAAGAGGTAGTGAGCGCAGGGTCACCCATCTGACTCAACACGATTCACCCCCGAACGCCATCATGAGTTCGAGGTCCACGTTTGAGGAGTGAAACCCCGGAAGGAGGCACCTCATGGCGATGAGCACCTGGATGGTTCTCGCGGTGATCTGCCTGCTCTACGTCGCCTTCGGGATCTGGGCGGTCTCCCAGATCTTCCCCCGCACGCCGGCCGCGACACCCCGACCTGCGACACCCCGACTCAACCTGGATCACACTCAGGAAAGGCCCAAGACATGAACAACCAGATGCACGGTCATAACCACGGCGGGAAGAACCACCTGTTCGGGATGCTCGGCATAGGGGCGATCGTGCTGCTCGTCCTGCTCGGCACCGGTCGTTCCCTCCAGCAGGCCTTGCCTCTCGCACTCCTCTTGGCCTGCCCTTTGATGATGGTCGGGATGATGGTCATGATGCGGGGCGGCAACCAGAACCAGCAGGGCAGCGACACCGAACAGAGGACCGCCGCGAACGACCGCGATCACGGTGCCCCGAGCGAGCGACAGGACGCTCCCACCTCCACCTCGGCTCGGTCCCAAGAGACAACGACCCTGACCTGACTTGCCCACGCGACTTGGTCTTGAGCAAACCTTTACCAGAAGGTTTCCAAGATCCTCATGTGTCTGGCGGACCGTGAAGGCATGACACAAGTTGATGGGTCCCGGGTACCGGGAACGCAAGACCCGGACCGCGAGGGCCCGGCCCTTGAGGCTGGCATACCACCGGTTGCTATCACGGTGGTGGAGGCGCCCGCATGCCACCTCTGTGAGGACGCGAAGTCCGCCCTGGCCGTCCTGGCGCAGTCCTATCCCATGACCGTTCAGGTGCTGTCGATCGATGACCGGCCCGGTCGGGCACTGATGGATCAGCACCGTGCCCCGATGAGTCCCCTGGTCCTGCTGGATGGGGAGTACTTCAGCTCCGGTCGCCTTCCTCGGCGCAAGCTCGAGAAGCGGCTGTCGAAGGAGCTGCGAGGTGGGACCCATGGGTGACCTGCTGAGCACCGGCTCGGTACTGGCCGCCTTTTTCGCCGGCGGCGTGGCGCTGTTCGCGCCCTGCTGCATCGTGTTCCTGGCCCCGTCCTACCTTGCCGTGGCCGTCAAGAACCGCCGGTGGCGGCTGCTTCCGCTGACGTTCATCTTCGCCGCTGGGCTAGGGGTGATCCTGATCCCGATCACGTTGGGGGTCAGCCTGATCGCCGGGACGATCGCCCACTACCACGAGCCGTTGTACTACGCCGGCGGAGTGCTGATGCTGGCCTTGGCTGTGTTCACGCTGTCCGGCCGGATGGTCAGCCTGCCCAACTTCGTCCGAGCCCCGGACACCAGTCGTGGGGACTCGGCCAGCTTCTTTGCCCTGGGAGTGTTCTCCGGGCTTGCCAGCAGCTGCTGCGCCCCAGTCCTGGTCGGCGTGATGACCCTGTCGGCGCTGTCCGGGTCGCCCTTCGGTGGCGTGGTCCTGGGCCTGGCGTACGTCTTCGGCATGGCGTTCCCGCTGTTCGTCATGGCGCTGATGTGGGACCGGTTCCACCTCGGCGAACGCAAGTTCCTCAAGGCACGACCGGTCCGGATCCACGTGGGCCGACACATCCTGGCGACCAACACCGTCAACCTCGTGGTAGCAGCGGCATTCACCGTGATGGGTCTGTTCGTGATGTACCTGGCCGGCAGCGGGACGATGACCTCCGGCGGAGGGTTCCAGGTAGCTTTCGGCAAGCATCTGGCGTCGACCTTCGGCTGGGTGGAGAAGGTCACCGCCCCGGTCCCGGAGGCCATCCTCGGCCTGCTCGTCCTGGCGCTGGCGGGTGTGTTCGTCTACGCCACCCTGCGCAACCGCCCCAGTCGAGGGCAGCTCTGCTCGTCCACGGACGACCCCGAAGACGAGGACGCCCCGTCCTCCGACGAGGACACCTTCGAAGCAACCTCGACCCATAAGTAAGGACCTGCCATGACCACAGGAACCAGCAGTAAAGGCACAGCTCATGCGGCCCAGACAAGCCATGAGCACATCAACGCTTTGCGAGCGGCCCAGGCCGAACAGGCGCGGCGCAAGAAGATGTGGGTGCGGCTCGCATCCGTAGGCGCCACCCTCGCCGTTATCGGGCTCGTTGTGGCAATGATGATGAGCTCACGTCAGCAGTCCTCCGCCGCAACCCGGCTCGCCCCCGACTTCACCCTCACCAGCACCTCCGGGACACAGGTGAGCCTGTCCTCCCTGCGCGGCAAGAACGTCCTTATCTACTTCAGCGAGGGCGCTGGCTGCGAGGCCTGCATCACCCAGATGGCAATGATCGAGAAAGACCCGAGATTCGCCGCTGAAGGCCTCACGGTGCTGCCCATCGTGATGGACCCCAAGGATGACATCAGCTCCGCGATGGCAACCAACGGCGTTCGCACACCGTTCCTTCTCGACGACGGGACCGTGTCCAAGGCCTACGGAACCCTCGGCAAAGGCATGCACGCCGACCTGCCCGGACACAGCTTCGTCCTGATTGACAAGACCGGTAAGCAGCTCTGGTACGGCGAGTACCCCTCGATGTTCATCTCACCGGACGACCTCCTCCAAGAGGTCAAGAACCACCTGGCCACCTGAGCCGCTTAACGGCGGCCCTCAAAGCCCCGATGGCCGGGACCAGATCGCTCAAGGACAGCAGCTGAGCGCCAAAGCGCCACGGAGACATCCGGGTGCCTACGTAAGTAAGGACGGGAAGAGGAGCATGAGTGGTCATCCGGTATCCGTAGGGGATCGCGCAGACGCGGCCGAGTTCAAGCTTGAGCTGCTCCGGCGTCTGGGCCTTCCAGCCGATGCCAGCGACCGTGACATCGAGGCGGCCCGCAACGTGCTGGCGGAGTTCCTCGAGCTGGCCCCGCGCAAGGTGCACCTGTGGACGGCGGCTCAGAGCGCCGACGTGGAGGAAGCGTTCGCCCTGTTGTCGGGCCCGGAGCAGCTCTTGATCTCGACGGGCCAGGGGACCATGAGGGTGCAGCCCCGGCCGGACGAGACACCTGCACGTCTTGGCCCGTCGCCGGTCGCTCCCGTGGCGCTCACCGCGACAACAAGCAAGAGACGGCGCAACCAGATCTTGTGGGCGGTCGCGCCCCTGCTCGCTATCGCTGTTGTCTTCGTGGTCTTCCAGCTGGGCAACAGCCCAAGCGCCTCCGACGCCTCAGGCACACCGAGTGCCCAGCAGACGTCAGCGCCATCGGGGGCTCCGAGCGTGGTGCCGGTCGACGGCACGAAGGTCGCCGCCCTGATGAAGAAGATCAGCGCGAACCCGAAGGACACTGCCTCGCTCCTTGTGCTCGGCGACATCTACTTCGCCGCCGCCGACTACAAGAACGCGATCATCTGGGAGCAGAAGACTCTGGACGTCGCCCCGAAGAACCAGGCGGCGCTCCTGGCGATCGGCGCATCCCAGTTCAACATGGGCAACAAGGCCGAGGCCAAGAAGCACTGGCTCGTCGCCGCCGGGCTCTACCCCAAGAACGCTGAGGTGCACTACGACCTTGGCTTCCTCTATCTGAGCCAGACCCCATCCGACAAGGTCAACATGACCGCCGAGTGGAACAAGGTCATCGCGATCGACCCGACGTCCGATCTTGCGAAGTCGGTCTCCTCTCACCTGAACGCCTCGACTCCCACACCCACGGCCAAGTAGCGCCATGACAATCGTCACCGTCCTGCTGGCATTCCTGGCGGGAATCGTCTCCTTCGCCTCCCCTTGCTGCCTCCCGCTGGTGCCGGCCTACCTGAGCTACATGGTCGGAACAACCCCCGCCGACTCGCCCAAAGCACGGCGGGTCACGCTCCACCATTCGCTCGCCTTCGTCCTCGGGTTCACCATCGTGTTCGTCGGGCTATGGGCCTCGATCGGGCTCGTCGGGTACTTCCTGCGGGACTACCTGGGGATCCTGCAGAAGGTGGGCGGCGCGATCATCATCGTGATGGGCCTGCACGTTGCGGGGCTGATCCGGATCTCAGCCCTGTACCGGCAGGTCTCGGTCCCGACCGGGCGGCTCGTCGGAAGATCGGAGTCCGGGGACGGCACCGTCAAGCTGCTTGCCCCGAACTACGGCCGCTCGACCCTGATGGGGATGGCCTTCGCCGCCGGCTGGACCCCGTGCGTCGGCCCCATCCTCGGCGGCATCATCGGCCTGGCATCGCTGAGTGCAAGCGTGGGCCAGGGCACCGTCCTGCTGCTGGCCTACGCGCTGGGCCTCGGGGTCCCGTTCGTCCTCGTTGCTGTCGGCGCGACCGCGGCAAACCGGCGACTGGCGTGGTTCCGCAAGCACGAGGCAGCAGTCTCACTGGTGACCGGCGCAATGCTCATCCTGGTCGGCTTCCTGATGATCACGAACGTGTTCGAAAAACTGTCCGGTTTCCTACCCAACTTCGGTATCTGAGGAAGAGTTCACATGAGCCAAGACGTGCGCGAGCGCCCGGCCGGGTCCGACGCAGATCAGTCCCTCGACGGCCTCGACGGCGGCCCGGCCGTTGCCGCTTCCGACGTCACGGAGCGGATCTGGCGGTTCTTCATCTCCATGCGCACCGGGCTCTGGCTGATCCTCGGCCTGGGTGTGCTGTCACTGATCGGCACCCTGCTCGCGCAGACACCGGCGGGACTGGCCACTGACCCGGCGGCCTACGCGAGCTGGCTGGACTCCATACATTCCAAGTACGGCGGCTGGACACCCGTCTTCGACAAGCTCGGCTTCTTCGCGGTGTTCACCTCGATCTGGTTCAAGGCGATCATGGTGCTTCTGACCACCAGCGTCCTGGCCTGTTCGATCAACAGGGCGCCGCGCCTCTGGAAACTGGCTTTTCACCCGCATACCCGGATGGGCGAGACGTTCTTCGCGCATGCGCCTCTGGGAGCGAGCGTGGTGGTCCCGGCCGAGCCCGACGAGACGATGGACTACGTG
>JBDTOA010000142.1:0-5169 GCA_039933475.1 Dermatophilaceae bacterium | reverse complement strand
GCCCGTCCACGCGCGGCGTGGTTATGGTCCATCTGGAGGGCCAGCGTCGACTTACCGCAGTCCATCGTGCCGGAGAAGAAGACGAGTTCAGCCACGACAGCGCAGTCTAATGGGGCCTCACGTCACCCTGACGCACTGTCCCTTGCCGCCACCTGGAGCAAGGGGATCGCGACCTCCTCGGCGCTGAGCGAACCGTGAAGACCCAGCAGCGCCAGGAGCTGTGGCCGGGCGGTGCGGGAGTCCACGACGGCGAAGTTGTCCCGCATCGCAACGATCACGTCGCCGATACGGGGCAGGACGCGCTCGGACACGTCGCCGAACAAGCCCTGTCCGACCGCCTCGTCCCGGCTGAGCACCCAAGCCCGTTCGTCCAGCCGCTCGCGCCAGGTGGCGAGCACATCGTCGGCTGCTCCCCGTTCGGCATACAGCTGAAGGGAACGGAACTCACCACCCACGTGACGGATGCCATGGGCCAGCTCGGGATCGTGAGCGAGGTCGATCCGCAGGTCGAGCGGGACATCGACCATGCCATGGTCGGCGGTGATGTGCACCGCGGTGTCGGAGGGGACCCCTGCGGCAAGGCGGGCCATCGCCCGGTCGATCAGCTCGAGCTCGTCCCCCCACTCCAGCGACTGGCATCCGTGAACGTGCCCGACCTTGTCCAGCTCTCCCCAGTACAGGTAGACGAGGGCTCGCTTGCTGGCGCGGACTGCCGCCAGAGCGGCATCCACCCTGGCGTCCAGGGACCGCGCGGCCTTGAAGGCGCCTCCACGCAGAACCGCGTTGGTCAGCCCTGAGCCGTCGAAGAACCCGGCGCCGATGCGGGTGACGGTCACCCCGTCCGCAACCGCCCGCTCAAACTGGGTCTGGATCGGTTGCCACTGGAACGGGTCAGGGCCATTCTCCCAGGACAGCTCGTTGAGCAACCGGTCCTCACCGGGAACCAGCACCTCATAACCGACGAGTCCGTGTGCACCCGGCGGCAGCCCTGTTCCGAAGGTGCCCATGCTCGTGGCGGTGGTCGACGGGAACCCGGCGCGGAGGCGATGCCCATCCGGCAGAAGCGTGCGCAGGAAAGGTGCGTGGCCGCTGCGCTGGAGCAAGAGCTCATAACCCAGCCCGTCGATGAGCACCACCACTGCGCGTCGCGCGGGCAGGAGGTCGAGCAGGTCGCGGAGTCCTGCGCCGTCCGTGCCGTCGGTGTCCGGTTCGCTCACCCCAAGGGACCGCGCAACGGCCGGCAGAACGCCGGCCAGCCCCATTGCGTCATAGGTGGGAAGCAGGCTCAGGTCCAACACCGGCGGCTACCTCACCGTCCGATCGCCTCGGACAGCGCACCTGCGAAGCTCATGGCCTGTGCCAGCGCAGGCTCGCCATCGGCATCGGCGCTGATCCTCAGTCCGATGTCATCGGTGGTGACGGTCCCCTCATAACCGTGGTCGGCCTCGCAGTTGGGGTCGCCGCAGGACGCAGGAACCATGTCAACCCGGCTCACGGCACCCCAGCCGAGGGTGAGGGTGAGCTCGCGTCCCAGCGATCCGGGGACGTACGTCGCCGGGGATGCCACCACGTGGGTGAGCATGATGCCGCGGACGGCCCTCAGCGGCACGCACTCGGAGGTTGCCGTTGCGGTGGAGGCTGCTGCCGCTGTGGCCAGGGTCTCGGCGTTCTCGGACTCACCGTGCGCGACCTCCGCCGCATAGTCGTCCGCGTGAGCGACCACAAGTCGCGTGGGCGTCAGGGCGAGAACCGTGATGTGCCGACGCACCGTGTCTTGGTCGAAGGTGGTCTCCTGGTGCACGAGGTGCGAGACGACCTCGTCACCGGCAACAGCCGATGCGACCACGTCCTCGACCAGGGCAGGGTAGTAACCGGCCTGCTCGATGTCCTTGGTCAGAGAGCTCGGAAGAGGGCGCCGTTGCGCCGTGATCTGGTTGGCAGTGTTACCCATGGGACATATCTTGGCCCATCGGCTCCGCTGGCGCTCGGCCTGCACCTTCGGGCCGCCTCGAAGCGCCCACCGAGCTAGGTCATCTCGCGTCGTGCCGTGTCCTTGCGAGTGCTTGCGGGAGCGACGGAGATCTCCACGCCAAGAACATCGACCCCTCCTGGGTGGGCGATCACCGGGTTGATGACCAGCGATGCAACATCGGGCTGTTGGTCGGCCAGCACCGAGACCCGGGCGAGCAGGTCGGCGAGGGCGGAACGATCGGTGGGTGCGGACCCCTTGTAGCCATCCAGGAGGGGTGACGCCTTCACGGACGAGATCAGATCGCTGACATCCACGTCGGTCAGGGGCGGGATCCGGTGGCCGATATCGCCCAGGAGGTCGGTCGCCGGACCAGCGATGCTGAAGCTCACCACGGGCCCGAACAATGGGTCCTCCGCCGTACGCACCACGCAGGCGACCCCGGGAGTTGCCATCCGCTGCACCACGAACGTGTCGGCGCCAAGCGGGGAAAGCCGCAAGGACAGCGTCTCGAAGGACTCCCGGACGGACGCCTCGGTCCCGAGGTCGAGGCGGATCCCCGCAAGACCGGGCTGATGGCGCACGGCCGGTGAGACCGACTTCAGGACGACCGGGTAGCCCAGCTGCTCCGCCGCTGCAACGGCATCCTCTGCGGTCTCCACCGGGATCGTGGGCCAGAGCTCAACACCGTAGGCAGCCAGCAGGGTCTGCGCCTCTGCCGCCGAGAGCGCCCGACCAGCAGGCGCTTCTTCAAGGATGCGCTCCACGATGCGCTCGACCGCCACCCGGTTGACCCCGGGAGGGTCGACCAGCTCGCCTCTGTCCCTGGCCCGCCACTGCCCGTAGCGGGTGGCCGCCACGAGCGCCCGAACGGCATCTTCGGGCATCGGGTAAGCCGGAACGGCGCGTGCCGAGACGTGATCTTCGCTGTCCTGGCCGGACAGCGCCGCGGTGACACCCCTCATACCCAAAAAGGTTGAGACACAGGGCTTCTCGGACCGTGCGGCTGACTCGACGACGGCGTGGGCAAGGTCCACACTGCTCGTGGCCAGCGCCGGTGTGAAGCAGGTGAGGACACTGTCGACGCTCGCATCGTCGAAGGCTGCGTCAAGAGCGGTGATGAACTCCGCGGCCGTGGCCTCAGCGGGCATGCAGAGGGGGCCGTGGGTAATCTCCAGGCCCCAGCTCACGCACGCCTCCGCGGTGAGCGCACCGAGGGCGGTGGAGTTGCCGACGATGGCCACCCGACCCCCCTTGGGCAGTGGCTGGTGGAGGAGAAGCTGGGCAACGTCGAAGAGCTGATGCACGTTCTCTACCCGGATCACGCCGGCCTGACGCAGCATCGCGTCGAAGGCGGCGGGCGGTACCCGGGTGGCGCGCGCCTCGTGACCGGGCGGGACGCTGTACGAGCTGATCCCGGACTTGACCACGATGACCGGTTTGCGAAGCGCGAGCTGGCGCCCTATCCGGGAGAACTTGCGCGGGTTGCCCATCGACTCCAGATACAGGCCGACCACGTGGGTGTCGTCGTCGTCGATCCAGTACTGCATGAAGTCGTTGCCCGACACGTCCACCCGGTTGCCGGCGGAGGCAAAGATCGAGATGCCCAGGTTGCGCTTGGCAGCGTCGGCCAGGACCGCGATACCAAGAGCCCCGCTCTGGGAGAACAGGCCCAGCGCCCCTGCTGGGGGCAGCACCGGGGCCAATGAGGCGTTGAGCCGGACGTCGGGATGGGAGTTGATCAGTCCGAACGAGTTGGGCCCGATGACGCGCATGCCGCTGTCGTGCGCAGCCCTCAACAGCTCATGCTGGCGCTGCTCACCGGCGGGCCCGGCCTCGGCGAAACCGGCCGACCCCACCAGCAGGGTCTTCACGCCGGCCAGGGCGCAGTCCTGGACGACGTCCAGCACGGAGTCGGCGGGGACAGCGACGACGGCGAGGTCGACCTGGTCAGGGATGTCGCTGACCTTTGCGTAGGCCTTGAGCCCGAGCACTTCCAACGCCTCGTTGTTCACGGCATGGATCCGACCCTTGAAGTCCGCCGCAAGGATGTTCTTCAACAGCTGGTGACCGATCGAGTCAGCCCGCCGACTGGCACCGATGACGGCGACCGAGTCAGGAAACAGCATCGAGCGCACACTGAGGGCTTCGGCGCGGTGCTCCCGCGACGTCCGCACCGCCTGGGACTGCACGGTCGGCTCGATCTGCAGCGCGACCGCGATGATGCCATCCTCGAAGTGGTAGTTGACCTCGTACCCCGCCTCGGTGAACACCTGGATCATCTTGCGGTTCTGCGGCAGGACGTCCGCCACGAACTTGGCCACCCCCCGCTCCTGACCGATGGCGGCCAGATGCTCGAGCAGCACCGAGCCCACACCCTTGCCCTGATGGTGGTCGGAGATGTGAAAGGCGACCTCCGCGGTCAACCCGTCGAGGCGGTCGTACCGCGCGACGCCGATGATCTCCCCCCGCAGCGTCGCCACGAGCGCGACCCGCCAGTCGTGGTCGACCTGGGTGAAGCGGACCACGTCCTTGTCGCTCAGGGACTTCAGGGGCGCGAAGAACCGGAGGTAGATGGACTCTGCGGACTGCCCCGCATGGAACCGGCGAAGGGCGTCAGCGTCGGAAGGCACTATCGGGCGCACGTGAGCCACCGAGCCGTCCCTGAGAACGACGTCGGCCTCCCATCGCGTCGGATAGCTGTCGGGGGCTGCCGCCGGGTCACTCATGCCCTCAGGATGTCAGATATGTCCAGGGCCTCACATTCCGCGCCAGGGCGTGATCAGCTCGCGAATCTTCGGCGCCGCAGCCAGAGACAGGGCACAGGCGGGTGGCTAGGGTCAGGTCATGGCCGATGCGTACGCACAGTTCCGCAGTGCCCGAGACCTCCTCCTTTCAGCACGGACCGACTACGACAAGGCAGTTGCCTCCTACGAACCACCTCGCCCGCAGGACTTCAACTGGGCCTTGGACTGGTTCGACAAGGTGGCCACCGATGCGACGACCGGCGCCCGGATCGCCTTGAGGCTGGTCGAGGCCGACGGGACGAGCCAGTCCGTGACCTACGCGGAGATGTCGGCCCGCTCCTCCCAGGTGGCCTCCTGGCTGTCCTCGATCGGTGCCGTCAAGGGCGACCGGCTGCTGCTGATGCTGGGCAACCAGGTGGAGCTGTGGGAGACCCTGCTCGGCTGCATCAAGCT
>JBDTOA010000141.1:0-5172 GCA_039933475.1 Dermatophilaceae bacterium | reverse complement strand
CGACTGAGTAGTCAGAATCAGCGGGTTGGGGGTTCAATTCCCTCACGGCGCACCATAAGTGCAGGTCATCCCTGTAGGAGCGGGGCCGGTCCTCCTCACTTGGAGGGCCGTCACCCACACTTTTTGACTCTAAATTTGCAGGGCTCACTTGTACGGCACCGTTGCGCCTCCGGGATGTCATAGGCACCTTCCAGCTAGGCGTTTCATTCTGATCCGATCCTCTTTGAGCTGTATTGGGCCACTCCGTTGCCCGCTCACGTTGGATACCTCCCGGGCGTGGTCCTCCCCAGCGCATCCAGTAGGGCTAGCCACCCGGGCGTCCACCATCTTGGAACCCCAGCTGGTCAGCGACAACCCGGGTGAAGCCCTTGCTTATCGAGTAGCGTGACCGTCGCCTTCTGATCCCGCGCGAGGTCACCAGCCGAAGCCTGATCGGCCCAGTGCACCAAGCAAGCCGACCTTGATGTCTAGTCCGGCCTTGACTTGTACGTCAAGGCCGGACTAGACTAACATGATGACGAAGCGACGAGACATCATCAAGATCATCGCTGCCGCCGCGGCGGCTCAAGGCGTCACCTTCACAGTCACTCGTGAAGGGTCACGGCACACCGTCTACGACCTGGATGGCATCAAGATCCCCATACCCCGCCACAACGAGATCGGTAACCGGATGGCCGAGGTCATCTACAAAGAAGTCGCCGCCAAACTCGGAAAGGACTGGCGGAAGAAATGAGTCGCAAGACCTACACCTACAACGTCACCCGAGACGGCCGGTTCTGGCTCGTTCACGTCCCAGAACTTGACCGCTTTACCCAGGCCAGAAACCTGCGTGAAGTCGATGAAATGGTGGTCGACTTGATCTCGGTCATCACCGACCAGCCCACCACATCGTTCGACTGTCAGCTCGGCGCCATCGAACTCCCCGAATCGGTTACCAGCCACCTCGACACCGCCAAACAGCTAAGGGAGCAGGCAGCACGATCTCAACATGGCGCCGCCGAGGAGGCCCGCAAGGCCGCCCGCGAACTCTCCGAAGTTGGTGTACCACTGCGTGACATCGGCCGACTAATGGGCGTGTCGTATCAACGCGCACACCAACTCGTCACCAACTCATAAACCCGTATCTCGAGGGTGCCCGGCCGACACCTCGTAACAAACAGGTGCGGCCCCTTTACTCCTGAGAGCGGCTGCGCGGATTGGGCATGTCCGGAGATTGGCGGGATCCTCCCTGGTTTGCATTCGCCTCCCTGACCGTCGCCGGACTGCCCACTGCTGCAATTGTTCTTGTCGACGAGACCGCTTTCTCCAAGAGCGCGCGCTGGCGCTAACCCTCGTCTTGGCGGTGGCCGCCTGGGGCACCTACTTCCATCGGCGCATGCGCCATCGCCCCGCCGCTGAGCGAAGACAAATCGCCACCCCTAAATCGACGCGACAGCGAACGCGCGGAATGCGCCATGTTCCGGACGTTTGCTGGTCCCGAGGTCCATGCATGGTTATGCATTTCAGCTGCTCAGGCTCCGGTGGCTGGATTCGCGGTTCGCCCGTGGCTGACACCACGTTCGCTGGCCAGAGCTGTTCGGTTGGGAGCGAACCAGGGAGGAGAGCGCACCCCCGCTCCGCCTTCTGCCTGACCGAGGATCGCCGCGACTCAGCGGGTGTCTGAGTGCCAAGGATGTGAGGGAAACAGTTCCCTTTGACGCCCTGTCCGGATCACCCGCCTATCTGCAGCCCAGGGGGCCGTTAACGCATCGTCCTCGTTCGCTCGGGATCGCCCGTTCCATGGCTTGCTCCAGGGTCCAGGACCCGCGGTCGGCCCAACCGTCCAACGACTCGATGACGATGACGACATTGCGGTCGCGGCCAACGATGAGGCTGTACAGGCTCGGCCTCAGGCCGCTGCCGGTGTTTTTGGGTGTCTGATATCGCTCCGCACCGAACTGTTCATCAATGGGTCCCCGAATGCCCGCGGGCACGTCCCCGTTGAGGGTGTTTGTGACGTTGTAGGCCGGGTCGGTCTGTTCACGGCAGCGTTGGAACTGCAACCAGAGGGCGGCGAACTCGCGGGTCGCCTCGGCCACTTTGTCGTACCGCAGCACGTATTCGTTGTACTTGCCGGTCGATCCAGGGTTGTCCTTGTCGTAGCCGGGGTGAAGGTAGCTGGCGGCGTGCGACTCGGCCGAAGGAAATCCCCTGGTCCCCGCCGCGCCATCGCGGGGGTCTGTGAAGCACTCCAGCAGGGGTTGGGTCTTGGCGTCGGTCCGGACCACCGTTGGAACTCCCTCGCCGGTCAGCTTTGCCCAGTCCGCGACGGTCAGGAGTGGGTCCGCGGCAAGAGTGAACAGGCCCGCCTCGGTCGTGCTCGGGCTCTGCGTCGTGGATCCGTCGGCGGGCGCCAGCCATGTCGATAGCGGTTTGGTGAGCAGCCCGGATCCGATAGCCAGAGCCAGGATCAAGGCACCCGCCACCACGCCGCCGACGACCCTACGCCGGATGCGGCGGCCGTGCTCGGCGCTGTGGCGTACGTCGGCTGGCGGGCGTGGGGCGTCCGGCATCCGCTCGGTTCCCGAGTGGAGGAGTTCCGTCAGCTTGTCGTCGGTCATTGTTCCTCATTTCGGAGGGCGAGGTTGGGGCTGGCTGTTGCCGCAGGATGGTTCTCGGCCAACAGCGCGGCCATGGCCGCACGTCCTCGGACCGGTTGCTGCTTCACTGCCGACACGCTGGACCCCGTCTCGTCGGCTACCTGCTTGACCGGCAGGTCGGCGAAGTGGTGCAGCACAATCGCCACCGGCTGCTTCTGCGGCAGCTCGCGTAACGCCTCAAGCAGCGCGGCGTGCTCGGGTTCGAGATCGGGCCTGTCCGGGGGTGGTCCGTAGCGCAGCCACGCAGCCGAGGCGTTCCGCATACGACGCCACCGGCTCACGGCCAGCCGACGGGCGACCGTCCGGACCCAGGCCTCGGGGAACGCGCAGACCTGCACGTCCGACCAGTGCAGCCAGGCACGTTCGAACGCCTCCTGTGTCACATCCTCGGCTTCGCTCAGGTCACCGGTTAGCAGAGCCATCTGACGCACGTCGCACCTCCTTTGGGGTGACCCGACGTGATGAACGCCGGGGATGACTGTTTGGTGATCCCATCTGAAGCGCAGGTGCTCGGAGGTTTCTTGATGAGCACTTGGATGCCTTCTTGGCATCTGCTTGGCGGTTCGGATCACCTGCCCGGGCCTATCGTCGTTGGCGGTCGGGCAGGGCCCATGGATGCAGAGAACAGAGGCGGGGAGCAGCGGCTTGAGTTCGCAGTCATCGCGCCTGAGGTGTTGCGTTCGGGATCGGGCTCAAGCTTGGGGGACGGCCCCTAGGGCGATCCTGGTCTCTTGGTGTGCGTGGCACGGCAGGCGAGGCAGGACCCTGCTCCCGGTGAACCAGCGCTCGTCCGCTCGGTGCGGCAAAGGGGGGGCTAGTGGACCCAGAGCTGGCTCAGCAGTGGGCCCAATGCCTGGTTGCTCTGGTAGTTGCGGACCCTGGCCGAGACGAAGGTCGAAGCGATTCTGTTGAACATGGGCACGACCAGGGCCTGGTCGGTGATCGTCCGGTCGATCTGGGTCCAGGCCCGCAGCGCGGCACCGGGGTCGGTGGCCATCAAAGTGGTTGCCGTGGCGGCGCGCTGGTCCAGCCCGCGGTTGCAGTATTCGCTCAGGTTACTTCCCCCGCGACAAGCCACAACTGCGTCGTAGAAGTTGGAGGCCAGCGGGAAGTCAGCCCCCCAGCCACGCGTCTGGACCTGCACGTGGTTGTGAGGGTTGTCAAGGAACTCCCAGGTGGGATCGGTGTCGGGCATCTGGTGGAGCGTCACCTTGTACCCCAGCTGACCAAGGACCTGTTTGAAGTAGGCGTTGATGGCAGGGATGACCTCAAAGAGGGGGCTGTGGATGGTCACGGGCAATCCCTTGGTCCCCGACTCGTCGACCAGCTTGCGGGCCTTGGCGAAGTCCGGACCGTGGTATAGCCCATCGGCCGGCCCGGTGGTGTAGGGGCAGTACGGCGAGTAGCCGGGGAACTTGGGTGGCAGCAGCTGGCAGGTCGCCTCCGCTTGCGTCGGACCGCCCAGGAGCTCGACGAGCTTCTTGCGGTCCACCGCATAGTTCACGGCTTGGCGGGCTTTGAGGTTGTTGAACGGCGGGACAGTGACATTGAGGTACTCGAAAACAGTCCCGGCAGTCGAGTAGCGGTAAACCTGGCCCGGGTAACGGACCTTGAACTCGCTGACCAGCGCCGCTGCGGGCTGGAGTGAGCTCGGGTCGGGTTGCGCAATATCTGCGCGACCACTGATGACCGCCGCCAAGGCCGCGCGGGTGTCCGCCACGGCCAGCCAGCGGATCACGTCGGGGTACCCGCCGGGCTGCGCGGCGAACGACCACTGGTGGAACCAGTGGTTGCGCACGAGGCTGAAGCTCTTACCTTTGGCGTAGTCGGTAATCATGTATGGCCCGGTGCCCGGAAGTTGGGTGGTGACCTCCTTGAGCGATGTTCCAGGCGGAGTCGGATGGACGAACCAGGTGAGCTTGTAGGTGAACTCCGGGTCGGGCGCGCTCAGATGGAAGGACACCCGGCGGGTGGCGTCATCGGTCACGACACCACGGGACAGGTCGCATGCGTCAGGGTGATCCACACAGTTCTGACCACCGACGATGCCAGCGAAGAAGTCAGGGCGACCGCCCTTGAGTGTCAACGCCCGGCGCACCCCAAGCACGAAGTCGAAGGCGTGAACGTCCCGGCCGGTCGAGTACTTGATACCGGGGCGCAGGGTGAAGGTGTACGTTCTGCCGCCGTTGCTGGGCTGCGGGATGGCAAGGGCCAGGTCGGGTACCAGCACCTGGGAGTCGGCGTCGCTCGCGAGCCTGAACGCGAGGAGCCCGTCGTAGACCAGCCGCTCCGCAGAAATGGCCTCAAAGTTGTACGCCTTTGCAGGGTCGAGGGCTTCGTAGCCCGGGAACTGTGTTGGCGCGGCCGCGACCGTCAAGGTTCCGCCGGAGTGCTTCGGATCCGCGAAGGCTCCCGCTGCTACCCACACCCGGCCGCCGACCGCCGCGAGCCCGCGGGGGGAGCTGCCGAGCCAGAACCTTCGGACCGCGCCGGTGGCCGGGTCGATCCGGGTCAGGAACCCTGCGAACTCCTC
>JBDTOA010000140.1:0-5175 GCA_039933475.1 Dermatophilaceae bacterium | reverse complement strand
CGACACCGAGCGTCGACGGGCACTTCGACCGGATCAGCACCCAGATCGACCCGGCGTTCGGCACCGAGGCCGAGTTCCGGACCATGTGCGAGGTGGCGGGCGAGCACGACGGAACCATCATCGACGACATCGTCCCCGGACACACGGGCAAGGGCGCCGACTTCCGGCTGGCCGAGATGAAGGTGGGCGAATACCCCGGCATCTATCACATGGTCGAGATCGACCCGTCGGACTGGCATCTGCTGCCTGAGGTCCCGATGGGCCGCGACTCGGTGAACATCGACCTCGAGACCGAGGACCGTCTGGGAAAGGCCGGCTACATCATCGGCAAGCTGCAACGGGTGATCTTCCACCAGCCAGGGGTGAAGGACACGAACTGGAGCACCACGGCGCCGGTCACCGGTCCCGATGGCGTCGAGCGCAGGTGGGTCTACCTGCACTACTTCAAGCAAGGTCAGCCCACGGTCAACTGGCTCGACCCGACCTTTGCCGGGGTCCGCATGGTCATTGGCGACGCATTGCACTCGCTCAGCGACCTCGGATCGGGCGCTCTACGCCTTGACGCCAACGGCTTCCTGGGCGTCGAGAAGAGTGCCGTCGGCCTGCCCGCCTGGTCTGAGGGCCACCCGCTCTCGGAGGCAGCCAACCAGCTGATCGCCAGCATGGTCCGCAAGGTCGGGGGTTTCACCTTCCAGGAGCTGAACCTCACGATCGACGACATCAAGGTCACCTCGGAGGCCGGCACCGACCTCTCGTACGACTTCATCAACCGGCCTGCCTATCAGCATGCCCTGGCGATGGCCGACACCGAGTTCCTGCGCCTGACGCTCAACGCCTCGCTGACGATCGGGGTCAACCCGGTCCAGCTGGTCCACGCTCTGCAGAACCACGACGAGCTGACCTATGAGCTGGTCCACTTCGCCACGGCACACAGGGAGGACCTCTACGCCTACCACGGTGAGGAGATCACCGGCGCTGAGCTCGCGAGGACAATTCGCCAGGACCTCATCGACCACCTCACCGGTGAGGCTGCGCCATACAACCTGGTCTTCACCACGAACGGGATCGCCTCCACCACCGGCACCGTGATCGCCGCCGCACTCGGGTACACGAGCATCGACAACCTCACCGAGGAGCAGGTCGACCGGATCCGGCAGGCACATCTGCTGCTGGCCATGTTCAACTCACTTCAACCCGGGGTGTTCTCGCTCTCGGGCTGGGACCTGCTCGGCATGCTGACTGTCGACCCGGAGAGGATCGCGCCACTCCTGGAGACCGGTGACACCCGGTGGATCCACCGGTCCACCTATGACCTGATGGGGGTCAACGAGTCCGAGCAGCCATCGATGGGGATGCCCGAGGCAGTGAGCCTGTATGGCCCGCTGCCGGCCCAGCTGCGAGACCCACGATCCTTCGTCTCCCAGCTCCGCATCATCCTGCGCCTGCGCAGGCGCTACGGCATTGCCACGAGCACTCAGGTCGACGTGCCGGAGGTGTCGAACAAGGCGATGCTGGTCATGGTGCACGAGCTCAGCCACCCCGGAAAGCACCAGGTCACGGTCCTGAACTTCTCCCCTGACGAGATCGTGGGCACGGTCAACTCGACTCATCTGGTCCCCGGGTCGACGGTGGTCGACATGTTCACCGATGAGGTGCTGGGTGAGGTGGACGACCTCCACAGCTTCAGCATCTCGATGGAGGGTCACCAGGGCATGTCCCTGTTCGTGTCGCAGCCGGCAGAGGCCGAACCGCTGGCATGACACAGAACCTCTGGACCACTTAGGTTTTCGGTTCGTTCCAGCGGTGAACGGCGTGGGCCGCGAGCAGCGTTGCTACTTCAGCGGAAGCCCAAATGCCTCAGCCATCGACGGCGCCGACGCGGCGCCGAAAAGGAACGGCATGCCGGCCACTTCCTCGAAGAGGCGGGTCAATGAGTAGTGCGTCAGCGGCGAGGTGACCACGTTGGCCTTCTGGCTCGGATGGATGACGACCGTGAGCACCGCGTTGTCCGAGGACTTGTCGTCCTCGTCCGCGGTAAGCACCACCGCGAGATGCCCCGACCTCCAGTCCGGACCGTCGAAGATCTTGGCCATCCAGCCTCGGAACCAGACATCGGCCGTACCGAGAGAACAGTCGTGGGCATCGTTGCAAACATTGGGGACAACCATCCCAACATTCGGGAGGGTCCCCCGCGTTATGGCCTCGCGCAGCCGATCCACGGGGACGTCGTACCTCTGGCAGGCTGCCCGCTCATTGATGAAGTATGCCCAGGGGTTGTGCCTGACGGCGTAGCCGGAGCCGCCGTCGGTGGTCGAGCACGTCGTTGGCATCCCGTCGACAAAGGCTGCCGCGGTCTTCCCTGAAGCAACTGCCTGACCGAACACGGAGGTTCCGCTCACGGGGTTGTCAGATGGCTTGTGGTCGTTGGTGATCCCGTAGGTCTGACCACCGGCGATGGCGATGTAGTTCGGCAGCGACGGATGCTGGATCGCCGAGTAGTTTGTGGCATAGCCGAACTGCCGGGCCAGTCCGAAGGTGTACGGCATGCCGGACCTCATCTGGGCCAGGGAGTGGTTCTCCTCGATGAGGACGAGCACCTTGGTAACGACACCGGAAGCAACCAGCGTCGGCGCTGACGTCCGTGTTGTCGTGGCCTGCCGAGCCGGCTCGGTGCTCGACGGCGCGACACCAGAACTGGTGGTCACGGCGGAGCATCCGGACACAGCCATGAAAAGCATGACGGCCAGTGCCGCGCCACGCCCGGACAAGCTCAGCGAGGCGAGCCACCAGCGTTCTCGTAGGACCACAGCTCACTGGTCATGGCGACCTTCGAGGCGGCAGGCTGCCCGCCGGGTTCTGGCTTTCGGCGGTGCGCTGAGCCAAATGCGGACGAGCTGACCCACGACTGGAACGACTCGTCGTCAGCCCAACGCGTGATGACCAGCCAGGTGTTGCGCTCGTCAGTGGGTCTGAGCAGCTCGAAGCCCTCGAAGCCTGGCTGGCTGTCGGCGGCGCCCGCCCGTGCGGCGAACCGTCGAGCCAGCTCGTCACCGCTGTCGGCCGGCACGGTAATCGCGTTGATCTTGACAATGGTCATCGGGTCAGAACTCGCCGTTGACGAGCCCCATCACCTCGATCCGCCAGTCGACGAAGCTCATCTCCGGCTCGCGTGCCCTCAGCGAGGCGAGCGCCTGCTCACGGGTCGGCTCGCCGCCCAGAGCCACGGCCGCAATGTGCTCAGCCGACTCGTCATGGGGTAGCACGCGGACCCTGATCCTGGTGGCCGACGGGTCGGCCTGGATGGCGTGGGCGAGAACGTCCAGCAATGCCAGCCGCGCACTCTGGTCGTCGGGTGCGGTTGCCTCCACCGGGGTATTGCCTCCGACGAGAACCACGCGACCACCATCGGCCATGGCCGGAAGGATCGTCGAAGACGCAGTGAACCTGGAGATCAACCCATCCTCGAGGAAGTTGCGTACCCGCTCGACGACCGTCTTGCCACGCGCCGCGACCTGCACCGGGAGCTGCACGTAGCAGTCCACCGAGCCTGGTGCAACGCTGGCGAGGACCGCTTCAAGCTTCGAGAGATCATCGACCGAGGTCACCTCCGCGCCTGCATCGTTAAGGGCTGCCGACACTGCGGCCACCCGCTCAGCTGCTCCCGACACCACTACCTTCGAGCCCACGGTCTCTCCCCTTCAGTCGCTGTCAGCCGATCGTAGCGAACAAGGTGGCGAAGAACTGATCGGACCACTGGTCGCGGGTCGCGGGCTCGGGCCGCCGCCACGTCGGGGTGAGCTACATCTGGGTGAACGCAGCCTCGGCAGGGTCAGCCCCCAGCCGCGCTCCACCATCCAGCGCCGTGAAGATCTCCAGCTCGTCAGGCGAGAGGGCGATCTCGGCCGCGCCCAGGTTCTCACGCATCCTGTGCCCGTCGGCGGACTTGGGGATCACGATGTTGCCGATGCCCAGGTGCCAGGCAAGCACAACCTGGGCAGGAGTTGCCCCATGCCTGGTGGCGATCGTCGTGATGGCTGCCGCAGCCAGGTCCGAGCCCTGGCCAAGGGGGCTGTAGGCCTCCACGGCGATCCCCCGGGCCCGGGTCGCGGCAGAGAGCGCGGTCTGCTGGAAGGTTGGATGAAGCTCGATCTGGTTGACGGCCGGTACGACGGTCGCCTCGGCCAGCAGGATCTCCAGATGGTCCGCAAGGAAGTTGGACACCCCGATGGCCCGAGCCCCACCCGCAGCCTGGATCTTCTCCATGGTCTGCCACGCGGTCAGGAACAAGCCCTGGGAAGGGACCGGCCAGTGGATGAGATAGAGGTCGACCATGTCAACACCGAGTGCTCGCCTGCTGGCCTCGAAGGCTTCGGCCGTGGTTCCCTGCTCTCCGTTGCGCAGCTTGGTGGTGATGAAGACTTCCTCTCGGGGAATCCCGGAGGCCGCGATCGCCGCTCCCACTCCGGCCTCATTGCCGTAGGCGGCTGCAGTGTCAATGTGCCGGTAACCAGCTTCCAGTGCATCTTCCACCACGCGCTGGGTCTGATCTTGGGGGATCTGGAACACACCAAAGCCGAGCTGGGGGATGCTGACCCCGTTGTTCAGCGTCAGTGCAGTAACGGTGACCATGCCAACTCCATCTTGTCGCGGAAGGAACCCTTCGAGGGTAGGCACTTGGGAAGTGCGCCGCATACGCCATTCGCAGCACCGCACGAGCATCACCTCGTTAGGCTGCGGTCATGGGAATCGTCGCCACCTGTGAGCGGCCCGACCTCAGGGACTACATCGGCTCGACGCAGCCAGCCTTTCCGAAGTGACACGCCCTCGCCTGGCCAGGGGTCGCTGGGTCACCGTGGCCGCAGTGATCGCGATCGCGGCGGCGGGCGCAGCAATCGCGACCGCGGTGACCTCGAGCCCCGCGGTCGGCACCAGGTCGGTGTTCGTCCCGGGCACGCCCGAAGCTGACGGTACGCCGGCCCGAATCGACGCCACGGTCTACCTCCCCGAGACAACGCCCGCGCCGGCAGTCCTGTTGGCACACGGTTTTGGCGGGTCGAAGAGCGACCTGGACTCAGAGGCACGCTCGCTCGCGCAGCATGGCTACGTGGTGCTGGCCTATACGGCGCGCGGGTTCGGTCGCTCGGGAGGGCTCATCCATCTGGACGCGCCGACCTA
>JBDTOA010000139.1:0-5180 GCA_039933475.1 Dermatophilaceae bacterium | reverse complement strand
TGTTCAGCCGGCTCGGGAAGCCGCACATCGGCTCGCCCCAGGCGTTCTCCTTCAACGTCGCCTCAGCCCACGGCGCCGGCGCGATCACCGTCGAGCGTGGGTCGAGCAAGGCGGTGAGACGGGACTTCTCCATCACCGGAGGCATGTGCCCGCGCTGCGAGGGCATGGGCGCCGTGACCGATTTCGACCTGTCTGCTCTGTATGACGAGAGCAAGTCGCTGGCCGAGGGAGCCCTGACGATCCCCGGGTACAGCATGGACGGCTGGTACGGCCGCATCTTCGGCGGATGCGGCTTCTTCGACCCGGACAAGCCGATCCGCAAGTTCACCAAGCGAGAGCTGGGCGACCTGCTGTACAAGGAGCCGACCAAGATCAAGGTCGACGGCATCAACCTGACCTACGAGGGGCTGATCCCGAAGATTCAGAAGTCGATGCTCTCCAAGGACATCGAGTCCCTGCAACCGCACATCCGCGCTTTTGTGGAACGGGCGATGACGTTCACCGTCTGCCCTGAGTGTGAAGGAACCCGGCTCAACCAAGGGGCCCGGTCCTCGAAGATCAACGGGACCAATATCGCCGACGCCTGTGCCATGCAGATCAGCGACCTCGCGGTGTGGGCTCACAGTGTGGAGGAACCGTCGGTTGCGCCATTGCTGGCTGCGCTGCAGCAGACCCTCGACTCGTTCGTGGAGATCGGGCTGGGCTACCTCTCCCTGGACCGGCCGTCGGGCACGATGTCAGGCGGTGAGGCTCAGCGGGTCAAGATGATCCGCCACCTCAGCTCCTCGCTGACGGATGTCACCTACGTCTTCGACGAGCCCACGATCGGCCTGCACCCCCACGACATCCAGCGGATGAACGAGCTGCTGCTACAGCTGCGCGACAAAGGCAACACGGTGCTCGTGGTGGAGCACAAGCCGGAGACGATCGCGATCGCGGAGCACGTCGTCGACCTCGGCCCCGGCGCTGGCACCGCCGGTGGCGAGGTGGTGTTCGAGGGAACCGTTGACGGGCTACGGGCCAGCGACACCGTCACCGGACGCCATCTCGGCGACCGGGCCGCTCTCAAGGAGACGGTGCGGAAACCCAACGGGACGCTGGAGATTCGTGGCGCGACGGCACACAACCTGCGCGACGTCGACGTCGACATACCGCTTGGGGTGCTGGTGGTGGTGACCGGCGTGGCCGGGTCGGGGAAGAGCTCACTGATCCACGGCTCGGTGTCGGGCCGGGATGGCGTGGTGTCGGTCGACCAGACCGCCATCCGGGGTTCTCGACGGAGCAACCCGGCGACGTACACCGGACTGCTCGACCCGATCCGCAAGGCTTTCGCGAAGGCAAACGGCGTGAAGCCGGCGCTGTTCAGCGCCAACTCCGACGGCGCGTGCTCCAGCTGCAACGGCGCCGGCGTCATCTACGTCGACCTGGCGATGATGGCCGGAGTCGCAACCATCTGCGAGGAGTGCGAGGGGAAACGGTTCCAGGCAGCGGTGCTGGAGTACCGCCTTGGCGGCAAGAGCTCAGGCAAGAACATCAGCGAGGTGCTCGCGATGTCGGTATCCGAGGCGGAGGGGTTCTTCGGCGCCGGCGAGGCGCGCACCCCGGCCGCGCACGCCATTCTCGAGCGTCTGGCCGATGTCGGGCTCGGCTACCTGACCCTCGGCCAGCCGCTCCCCACGCTGTCCGGCGGCGAGCGGCAGCGGCTCAAGCTGGCCACCCACATGGCCGAGAAGGGCGACGTCTACGTCCTCGACGAGCCGACCACCGGCCTCCACCTCGCCGACGTCGAGCAGCTGCTCGGCCTGCTCGACCGGCTCGTCGACTCCGGCAAGTCGGTCATCGTCATCTCGCACCACCAGGCGGTCATGGCGCACGCCGACTGGGTCATCGACCTCGGCCCCGGCGCCGGCCACGAAGGCGGCCGGGTCGTCTTCGAAGGCACCCCTGCCGACCTTGTCGCCGCCCGCTCCACCCTTACTGGCGAACACCTGGCGGCGTACGTCGCAACGTGACTGAGGCGCCCGGCATACAGCCGGTTGTGGCACGATCTAGCAGGTGACCAGCAGTCCAGCTGCGGCTCAGCACCTTCGCGACCTTGCCCGGCTGCGCCGCGTTCGCGACCGGATCGACCGCGAGTACGCGCAGCCGCTGGACGTCGAGGCCCTGGCCCGCGGCGCGAACATGTCGGCAGGGCACCTCAGCCGCGAGTTCCGGCTCGCCTACGGCGAGTCGCCGTACAGCTACCTCATGACGCGACGCATCGAGCGTGCAATGGCGCTGCTGCGTCGTGGCGACCTCAGTGTCACCGAGGTCTGTTTTGCGGTCGGCTGCTCGTCGCTTGGCACCTTCAGCAGTCGCTTCGCCGAGCTGGTCGGTGTGCCGCCGAGTGTCTACCGTCGTGAGGCCGCGCGCGCGACCGCGGGGATGCCGTCCTGCGTGGCCAAACAGGTGACCAGACCGGTCAGGAATCGAGAAGCGCGGGCCACCGATGCGCAGCTAGCCTGACTGTCATGGACCTCACCATCCACTGGACCTTCCTCCCGCACAACGACCCTGAAGAGTCGCTCGCCTTCTATCGCGACATCCTCGGCTTCGAGGTTCGGAACGACGTCGGCTACGGCGGGATGCGCTGGATCACGGTCGGTCCCCCCGACCAGCCCGGCACGTCCATCGTCCTGGAGCCGCCGGCCGCCGACCCAGGTATCACCGACGACGAGCGCCGCACGATCGCCGAGATGATGGCCAAGGGCACCTACGCCCGCATCATCCTGGCCACCGCCGACCTCGATGGCGTCTTTGAGAGGCTGCAGGCGGGCGGCGGCGACGTCGTCCAGGAGCCAGCCGAGCAGCCGCACGGCGTGCGCGACTGCGCCTTCCGCGATCCTGCGGGCAACCTGATCCGCATCAACGAGCTCAGCTGACCTGTGCGGCTGTCCCTGCATGACCAGCTCCGGACCGTCAGCACGCTGCGGCCCTGGGACATGATGCCGCCGCGACCAGACGCCTTGATCTAGCGATCCCCTGGTGAGTCGCTGCCAGTCTGGGCTGCTGCCTCCAGGCCAGGGATGATTCCCAGCTCACGTGCCTGGCGCACCGCCTCGTTGCGACGGGAGGAACCCAGCTTGCGCAGGATGTGGCGCACGTGGGTTCGGACGGTGTTCACCGACACGAACATGGCGCCCGCGATCTCCTCCGTGGTGAGCCAGGCGGCGAGGTGGCCGAGGACTTCGCGCTCCTTCTCGGTCAGAGGCTCGGTGATTGGATGCTGGTCTGGCTGGACGCGGGTGTTGTCCGGTCCAGCTCCCCGTCGAGGCTGCGGGGGGTGGTCATCATCCAGGGTGGCAGCGCCGAGCCAGCCGTGCTCAGCGGCCAGCTGGCTGTCCCAGCGCAAGAGTCGGCGCACGTGTGGCGAGGCCTCACGGAACGGACGTCGCAACCGCTCCGGCGCGGCTAGCCGAAGGCCCCGCTGAAGCGCTTCGGCGGCTCGCAGCTGCTCACCGCGGTCAAGCAGACGGGTTGCCTCGAGGAGCCAACCACTGACTCGCGTCGGCATTGAGGCCGCGGTGCTGCGCAACGTGGTCCTGGGGAGCTCGAACGTCCCTGCGTCAGCCATCCTCGCGCGGGCGAGCACGAGCACGCTCTCAGGGCTGGATGGCTCGTTCAGCTCTTCCACGAGCTGCACGGCAAGCATCGGTTCGCCGTTCACGATGTGGAGCTCCGCCTCCTCGATGACCAACGCGTCCTGAAGCCAAGGAGGCGTTGGGGTCTCCGATCGCGCCGCGGCCACGCGCCCGAGAGCCCCCTCGACATCACCACGAGCACGTTTGACGCGTGAGTCGACCAGAGCCAGGGCCACCCGAGCCGTCGGGTCCTTTGCATCAGCGAGTGACTCCTCGGCCCTCTGTGTCTGCCGGCGTGCCGCCGGAATGTCATAAACCTCGATGTTCACCCAGGCCTTGGCGACTATGGCGCTCGGGCAGGCCACCTCATCGAAGCCAGGGTCTTGCTGCAGCTCCGCTACGCGCAGGCATAGGTCGCTGGCCTTTCGCAGCTGCCCGCGCATGGCGGCCAACAGTGCGAGATGACCGAGGCAGTCGATCAGTGAGCCCTCGGTCCCGGGTCGATCTGCCACGCGTGCCCCGGACGAGAATGCCTCCATCGCCTCATCGAGCCGCCCTTTTGCCAGCAAGGCGGCTCCCTTGCTCGAAGCGATGAGAGCCAGCAGCTCAGGATGCTCATCCACGCGCCCCGGCACCTGCCGTGGGAGAAGGCGTTCGGCCGTGGCCGCAGCCCCGAGACCGCGCTCGCCGTTCGCCACGGCGGCAGCATGGGTCAGCCTGACCAGCTGTAGTGACAGCCCAGCCGCGCTCCAGTATGGAGTCCCGCCGCTTTCCAGCTCGCCCTCTGCGCGAAGCAGGTACTCCTCGCAGCCCTCGATGTCGAACACGGCCATGGCCTGAGCGGCTCGCACCAGTGACGCGGACAACCCTGCCGTGTCGGCGGGTAGGCGCGCTAACACCTCGGCGAGCGGATCCGCACCAGGAAGCAGAAGTCGCCCGATGGCCAGGTCGTCGATGAGGTAACCAGCCGCGCCATCCCAGTCGCCGGCTTCGGCTGAGTGTCTGACGGCATCCTCCACACGTCCCTGTTCCGCCATCCATGCTGCCGCCGCCCGGTGCAGCTCAGGAACTCTCGCCGGCGACTCGTGGGCCAGCTGTGCTCGCAACAGCTGATGGAACAAGGGTTGGTACTGATAGCAGTCGGGAGAGGCCGGCAGCTCATCGAGAAAGGCGTTACCACGTGCCAGGAGTGCAAGAGAGCGGTGGGCATTCGGGCCGCCAACTGACTCACTCAAGCCTGGTTGAAGGACATCAAGGATGCTGGTCTCAAGGAGAAGCCGGCGCCAGTGCGCCGGTTGGACGTCGAGCACCTCGGCGGTGAGGTACTCGGCCACGTAACCCGTGTCCCCCCTGAGCTCCAGGGCGGCGCGCTCTGTCTCTTTGGGGTCTCTGGGGTCTTTGACCTTCTTGACCTCTTTGGTTGGGCCGTCTTTGTTTTGTTGCATGGAAATTGCCGCGAAGCGGATCCCCGCCGCCCACCCCTGAGTGCGTTCAACGATCGACTGCAGGGCGGTGTCGGACGGCTCCACGTCGGCCTTTGTCATCAGCTCACGCGACTCG
>JBDTOA010000138.1:0-5249 GCA_039933475.1 Dermatophilaceae bacterium | reverse complement strand
TTCACGGCCTGGCTGGACATCAACCCAGAGGGTGTCTCCAAGGCCTCGGCCCTGGAGATGGTCCGACGCCGGCTGGGGGTCGAACCGGCTGAGACGACAGCCGTCGGCGACCAGCGCAACGACATCGAGATGCTTCGCTGGGCGGCCCGCGGCGTGGCGATGGGCAACGCGCCCGATGAGGTCAAGGATGCCGCCGACGAAGTCACCCAGGGCGTCGACGAGGACGGTCTGGTGCCGATCCTGAAGTCGCTCCTGGTCTGACCCGCCGTCCCGCACCTGGCTCGCTCTCGATCCCGCTTCACCCGCCCGGGGTGACGCATGGCGCGCCGTGCGTGTTGACCGTGTAGGTATGGTGCGCCCAGGACCCTCGACCGAGGACTGTCGAGCTCGTCGGTCCGTCCGCGGAGACATCGCTCGTGGTCGCTCATGACCGTCGACGAGGTCGCGCGCAAGCCATCCGGGCTGGCCCGGCAGGTGCCCGGACTGGCACTGTTGCGCAGCTACAAAGGATCCTGGATCCGTCCGGACGTCGTGGCCGGACTCATCCTCGCCGCCATCCTGGTCCCTCAGGGCATGGCCTACGCCGAGCTGGCAGGGCTTCCCCCGGTAACCGGGCTCTACACAACGGTCGCCTGCCTCGTCGGCTACGCGATCATGGGGCCGTCGCGGATCCTGGTTCTCGGCCCGGACTCAGCCGTGTCCCCGCTGATCCTGGCGGCAACTCTGCCCCTGCTGGGAGCGTCGAAGGATCCGGCCACCGCGATCGCGCTCGCGGGGATGCTCGCTCTGCTCATCGGCGCGATCGAGATCGGCCTCGGCGTTGCCAAGCTCGGCTTCGTGGCCGACCTGTTGTCCAAGGAGGTCCAGGCCGGCTACATGAACGGCCTGGGAATCACCATCATTGTCAGCCAGCTGCCCAAGCTGTGCGGGTTCTCCACTGACGCCGACGGGTTCATCAACGAGATCAAGGCGTTCTTCTCCAGCCTCGACCAGACCAACGGGATCACCCTGGCGCTCGGCGCGAGCACCCTGGTACTTCTGCTCGTGCTCCCGCGAGTGTCCAAGAAGCTGCCGGCCATCCTTGTCGCCATCGTCGGAGCCACGCTGGTGTCGGCGGCGTTCGACCTGTCAGCACATGGTGTGAAGACCGTGGGCGCACTCCCCCAGGGGCTTCCTTCACCCAGTCTTCCCTGGACGCAGCTGAGCGACCTCGGCCCGCTGCTGGTCGCCGCGATCGGCATCACGCTCGTGTCCCTGACCGACACCATCGCGACCTCAACCAGCTTCGCCGCCCGCCGGGGCGACGAGGTGAGTCCCGACCAGGAGATGATCGGCGTCGGCGCCGCGAACGTCGCGGCCGGCCTCTTCCAGGGCTTCGCAGTGTCGTCAAGCGCGTCACGCACAGCTGTCGCCGAGCAGGCAGGGTCGAAGAGCCAGGTGACAGGGCTCGTGGGCGCCGGCTCCGTGGTCCTCCTGCTGCTGTTCCTCAACTCGCTCCTGGCCGACCTGCCGCAGACCGTGCTCGCCGCCGTCATCATCGCGGCCGGCCTCACCCTGATCGACGTTGCCGCTCTCCGGCGCTACTGGGCGGTTCGCCGGAGCGCGGTTCTCGTCTCGGTCGTCACGTCAGCCTCGGTGATCCTGATCGGCGTGATCCAGGGGATCGTGGTGGCGATCGCCCTGTCCATCCTGCTGTTCTTCCGGCGTAACTGGTGGCCACATGGCGCGGTGCTCGGCAGGGCGCCGGCTGGCGGTTGGCATGCCCTCACGGACCAGAAGGGCACCACCAAGGTGCCTGGTGTCGTCGTCTTCAGGTGGGAGGCACCCTTGTTCTTCGCCAACGCCGGTATCTTCCGTCGCCAGGTCAGGGCGCTGGCACGCGACAACGACGCTGGCTGGATCGTCCTGCAGTGTGAGGCAGTCACCGATATCGACGTCACAGCCGGGGACATGCTTCAGCAGCTCAGCGCACAGCTCGAAAAGCATGGGGTTCACCTGGCGTTCGTCGAGATCCGCACGAGGCTCCGCGAGCGGATGCGCCGGTACGGCCTCTTCGAGTCGATGGACCAGGAGCGTCTCTACCCGTCCGTCGACGCGGCCATCGCTGCAATCGAGGCGTACGTTCCGCCGGCCACCGACCCGACCTCGCCGCCACCCGAAGAGAGGGACCAGACATGACCGAGCCGTCAACCGGCGATCTGGGTCAGGTCGCGGGGAGACTCAAAGCAACCCGCGACGCGTTGCTCAGAAGATACGACAGCTATCCGCGGGCCTGGCTTGAGGACGCCAGGAATGTGGACGGTGCGGTCTACGCCGCGATCGCGCACACTCCGACACCCACCCTCGACCGGGGGATGAGGAGGCTGTCAAACGCCGCCAACTACTCACGCCTCTGGCTGGCCTCCTCCGCTGTGCTCATTCTCGTGGGCGGACGCTCAGGTCGGCGAGCGGCTGCCGAAGGTCTCACATCGGTCGCCGTGACCAGCGCCGTGGTCAACCTGGCGGTGAAGCGGGTCGGACGGCGGAAGAGGCCGGACCGAACAGGTGCCGAGGTGCCAGCCGCCAGGCAGGTGCGGATGCCTGCCTCACTGTCGTTCCCTTCGGGCCACTCCGCAGCGGCATTCGCCTTCTCGACCGGGGTCGGGAACCGCCTACCCGCAATCGCTCTCCCGCTGCATGCGGTGGCCGGCGCCGTCGCATACTCGCGGGTGCACACCGGCGTCCACCACCCGAGCGACGTGGTCGTCGGCTCCGTCCTGGGCACCATCCTCGCGCAGCTGACGACCCGCGTGCTGGACCGCCAGCACGGCGCCTCCTGACGGGGGGCCCGCTCACCCTCACGTGAGCTTGGGCCCAGGGTGCAGGGGCGCCGCCGATCATCCGACACGGATGAGGACGAGCCGGCGAGGGGCCTGAGACGGTGTTGGGAGCCTCAGGCCACGCCGCTGCGTCGGCCCGCTCCCAACCCCAAACCCCAGACCACGACCCCAAAGCAGAGGTACCGCCATGGATGACTACCCGCTCATCGCAGACCACGGCCTGATCGGCGATCTGCAGACATCTGCCCTTGTCACCACCGACGGGTCCATCGACTGGTTCTGCGCTCCTCGGTTCGACTCGCCGAGCGTGTTCGGTGCCCTGCTCGACAAGGACCGGGGCGGTCACTTCCGGATCCGGCCGTCCTCCGATGCCTTCGACACCAAGCAGATGTACCTTCCTGACACCGCGATCCTCATCACCCGATTCCTCAGTGACGCCGGGGTCGGTGAGATCTATGACTTCATGCCGATCAGCGGCAAGGTGGCAACTGACCGGCATCGCCTGGTCAGGATGCTGCGCTGCGTGCGCGGCGAGATGGCCTTTGACGTCGACGTCGCGCCCCGGTTCGACTACGGCCGCACGCCCCACGAAACCGAGATGACCACGAACGGCGCGGTATTCCGCAGCGGTGCGGGCGCCATGACGATGCACGCCGTTCGCGAGCCGGACGACGAGCGACTCGCACACCTGGTCAGCATCGACGACGGGGATCTGCGACTGTCCCTCACGTTGACGGCGGGACAGACCCGTGGGGTCGTGCTGGAGACGGGCAACGCGGGGCCGCCGCGCGAGATCCCCGTCGCGGAGGTGGAGAAGCTTTTCGACGAAACTGAGCTGTTCTGGAAGTCTTGGCTCTCCCGGAGCACCTACAGGGGTCGCTGGCGTGAGGCTTTGCAGCGCTCGGCGATCACCCTGAAGCTGATGACCTACGCCCCCACTGGTGGCATCGTTGCGGCGCCTACCGCGGGCTTGCCGGAACAGGTTGGGGGAGAGCGCAACTGGGACTACCGCTTCACCTGGGTCCGGGACGCCTCCTTCTCGGTCTTTGCGTTGTTGTCGATGGGGTTCACGCAAGAGGCCGCGGACTTCAGCCGCTGGCTGCTGGCCAGGGTGCAGGCCCGGGCCGATGGCGGCGAGCCTCTCAACCTCATGTACCGGGTCGACGGGTCCACCGACCTCAAGGAGGAGGTCCTCGAACACTGGGAGGGCTACCGGAGGTCCTACCCCGTCCGCATCGGCAACGGGGCGGCCGAGCAGCTTCAGCTTGATATCTATGGCGAGGCTCTGGACAGCGTCTTCTTCGGCGCGGAACGCGGTCTTTCTGCCGGTCATGCCGGCTGGAGCGCGCTGGTGGACCTGCTGGACTGGCTTGCTGACAAATGGGATCAGCCCGAAGCGGGAATCTGGGAGACCCGCGGTGGCGCCAAGGACTTCACCTATGGCCGGGTGATGAGCTGGGTCGCCTTCGACCGTGCCATCAGGCTGGCGACCTCCCAAGGTCGCCCGGCGCCCCTGGAGCGCTGGATCGCGCAACGCGACGCGATCTACGAGCAGGTCATGACCAAGGGCTGGGACGCAGAGCGCGGTGCGTTCGTGCAGCAGTACGGCGAGAAGGTGCTGGACTCGTCACTGTTGCGCATGTCCAGCGTTGGGTTCATCGACCCCAGGGATCCCATGTGGCTGTCGACCTTGCGCGCGATGGACTCCGAGCTGGTGACTGACAGCCTGGTGTATCGCTATGACCCCGGCGCCTCACCAGACGGACTGAAGGGTTCGGAAGGCACCTTCTCGCTGTGCACCTTCATGTATGTCGACGCCCTCGCCAGAGCTGGAAGGCTGGACGAGGCGCGGCTGACGTTCGAGAAGATGCTCACCTACGCCAACCACCTCGGTCTGTTCGCCGAAGAGATCGGCTCGACCGGCGAACAGCTCGGGAACTTCCCGCAGGCCTTCACCCACCTGGCTCTCATCGACTCCGCGATCACCCTTGATGCTGCGCTGGACGCCCAGCTGCAGAGAGGAGAGAGCTCCACCGCGGCAACCCTGTTCTCAGCCGACTACGCGCTGAGCGGCTGACCGGGCTCCGGTGGTTGCCGAAGTGGCGCAGCTGCCTTCGGCTCGATCCCGTTGCGTGCCCGCAGCTCCTCGCGGACGTAGCGATGGACGAGTACAGGGATGAAGCTGCGGATCGTTGCGCCGGCGAACCGGGCGACGACCTGGTCAAGGCACTCGTCCACGATCCGCACACCGATCTGAGCATCGAACTCGTCGTGGACCAGCCGGGCGACGGCATGAAGATCGGGGGCGATCTCGGTTCTTGGTCGCGAGCGGACGAGAGGATCGAGTCCGTCGTTCAGAAAGCTGGCCATTACCTTCCTCCGGGTTTCGCTCTGCCTCTGCGCCCACTACCGCCCACTACCGCCCACTAC
>JBDTOA010000137.1:0-5485 GCA_039933475.1 Dermatophilaceae bacterium | reverse complement strand
GACCAGTACGCCGCCGAGATCTTCGACGAGGCCGGCATTCCCGTTCTCCTGATTGGCGACTCGGCTGCCAACAACGTCTATGGGTACGAGACGACGGTGCCGGTCACGGTCGACGACCTGGTGCCGCTCGTACGCGCCGTCAGCCGAGCCGCAAAGCACTCCCTGATCGTCGCCGACCTCCCGTTCGGGTCATACCAGGCCAGTCCGACCCAGGCGTTGGGCACGGCAACACGGTTCATGAAGGAGGGCAGGGCGCACGCCGTCAAGCTCGAGGGCGGGCGCCCAATGGTCCCCGAGATCGAGCTTCTCGTTCGCGCCGGCATCCCGGTGATGGGCCACATCGGCTTCACCCCTCAGAGCGAGCACGTCCTCGGCGGCTATCGCGTCCAGGGGCGAGGCGACGCCGGTGACGCCCTGGTCGAGGACGCTCTGGCCCTTGAGAGGGCTGGCGCCTTCTCCGTCGTCATGGAGATGGTGCCCGCGCCGGTCGCCGCCCGGGTCACGGCGGCTCTGCACATCCCGACGATCGGGATCGGCGCCGGTCCCAGCTGCGACGCCCAGGTGCTCGTGTGGCAGGACATGGCCGGACTGCGCGGCGGGAAGGCGCCCCGGTTCGTCAAACGGTATGCCGACCTGCGCACCACCCTGAGTGACGCCGCCCGCGCATACGCGGATGATGTCGCCGGTGGGACGTTTCCGGCGCCCGAGCACTCCTTCGAGGACTAGCCAGACTCAGGCACCAGCCTTGCCGGAGACGAGCTTGCCCCCGATATAGGGCCATCCGTTCGGCAGGCAGCCCTTCAGCCCGAGGGTCTGCTGCTGCATGACAGGCGCCGGAAGGCCCGGCCCCGGACAGGCCTGGTGGCCGTAGCCGAGCCCATGGCCCACCTCGTGGTTGATCAAATAGTGCCGGTACAGCGCCACGTCGCCGTGATACTCCGGGACCGCAGTCAGCCAGCGTTGCAGGTTGATCATGACGATCTGCCCCGTACGACAGGATGAGTAAGAAGCGTCCTCCAGACCTGCGGCTCCGCACACGGCGCCGACCGTGGCGGCCGTGGCGAGGCGGATGACCAGGTCGGCCTTCTTCCCGGAGACCCGCTGCACCGACCATCGACCATGGCCGGCCCAGCTAGCAGGGTCTGCCAGGGTCGCGTCCACGGCAGCCGCGAAAGCCGGCGCACTTTGGCCGGCTCCGTTCTCAACCTCGACGCGGTAGGTCACCACGGTTCCAGAACCCTGGCGAACCGTGCCACCCGGGGCCAGCGAGTACACGCCCGTCCCGCGGACCGGGGCACTGGTCCCAGCGCCCGGCGACGGTCCAGGGGTGGAGGAAGACTTCGGTTGATCCGTAGCGGCGCTGCCAGGGCCGTCGGTGAGGGCCGCCGCCAGTCGGAAGCCGCCAAGGACCAGTAGCGTGCAGGACAGAATCAGCACGGTCGCTGCGACCTGGCGCCGTCGCCTGTAGACGCGCCGGCGAGCTTGGGCTCGGGTCTCGGCCCCAACCATGAGGCGACCCGGAATCACAAGACCCGCTCCCTGATGGACTGGGGGTCAATGGGCGCCAAGTGGGTACCGAACCTTGGGAGCCGCATTCGGTCAGGCTAGCGTCACCCGAAGGACGGCAGAACACCCCTGATCTCGACGCGCCAGCACACCCGGAAATCTGTAAGGGGTAGCCTGCGCCAGAAGTAGGCCAGGCTCCGATGGTGGCCGACCCGATCTTCAGGCCGCTGAGGCCCGAAAGATCTGGGCGCCGGGCATTGTGCAATCGTCTCGATCTTGGTGTGCTGACAGTCTGGACAATTTCCCAGCCGACCGGCCGATCCGGTCGGAGTGAATCGAGGTCGCGATGACGCCAGCAGAACAATCCGAGGTCCCCGCAACAGACACCGCAACGGACACACCGGAGGCAGCAGTCCTTGAGGTGAGCCGAGCGGTACCCCAACCCCCCGACGACGTGTGGCAGGTCATCAGCGCGCCCACGGGTGCCGAGGCGCTCCTGGGGAAGGGCGCTGAGCTTGGCGGAAAGGGTGAGACGTGGCGAAGCGCAGATGGCAGTCACGGCGTCGTCCGCAGCTATCACCCGGGCCAGCAGGTTCGCATCTCCTGGCATGCCGATGACCACGCTCCTTCGACCCTGGTCGAGCTGCATCTGCTCCCGGAGGGAGAAGGCACGCGACTGAGCCTGCGTTACCAGGAGACGCCGGACGCCGGGGTAAATGCGAACCTGCATCAGCACTGGAGCGACGCCCTCGGCCGAATCGTCACCGGTCTTCCCCCGGTTGCCGAGCCTGCCGTCGAGGCCACCACCTGAGGGCGGCTCCCCGGGTGACGAATTGAGTGAGCTTCCTCGGACCCGTTGGGCGCAGCTGACCGGCGGCGCCAGCGGGTCCGACTACGCAGCCAGGTTCGAGGCCCTGGCTGCGTCAGGACAGGACATCCACGGCGAGGCGTCCTTCTGCGCAGCTCTGGTGGACCCGCCGGCTCGTGTTCTGGACGCGGGCTGTGGAACCGGTCGGGTGGCCCTTCGCTTGCATGAGCTTGGTTTCCGCTGTGTCGGGGTCGATGCCGATGAGTCCATGCTGCGTGCTGCGATGGCAGCCGGTGTGGCCTCAGCCAACCTCCTGTGGGTTCTTGACGACCTGTCCGCCCTCGAACTGGGACCTCACGGCATACCGGGAGGGTTTGACCTCTGTGTTGCGGCAGGCAACGTCATCCCCCTGCTTGCCGAAGGCACTCTGGAGCGCACGGTCGCGGGCCTGACCAAGGTCTTGCGCCCGGGCGGGCTGCTCGTGTCCGGGTTCGGCCTGGACCAGGCTCATCTGCCCGGCAGCTGCCCCGTTACCACCCTTGAGGCGTACGACGGCGCCTGCGGCGCGGCCGGGCTCGAGCACGTGGTGCGCCATGGGACGTGGCAGGGCACGGAGTTCGCCGACGACGGCTATGCCGTGAGCGTGCACCGCCGGCCCTTGCTCCTCAGCTGAACAGCTCTAGGAGGCTGGATCCACATGCTCGTCCCACCGTGGATCAGTCGCCGTCGGGTCCCTCCTCCCATGCCTTGTCCTCCGCGTCCCACCGCTCGGTGTTCTCCTTGGCCTTCGAGAGCGCCTGCTCCGCCGCTGCGTGAGAGTCGAATGGTCCCATCAGCCGGTCCTGAGGACTCTTGTTGTCATCGTCCTCGACCTGTCCGGTGCTCACGTTGAACCAGAACGCCATGGCAAACCTCCCTGTCCCTGGACCCACTTGTCTTGCCTAGACTCCACCGTATGCCGATCACGTATGCCAGCGTCGCGCCAGGCGTTATCAGCGGGCGCCGTTCCGTGCCCGCGTCCATTGCCCGACCCGAGTATGTCGATCGGCCGAATCCCGCGAAGTTCAACGGTCCCGAGGTCAAGGACACCGAGACCATCGAGAAGATGCGGGTGGCCGGTCGCATCGCGGCGCAGGCGATGGAGGCCGCTGCGGCGTCCATCGCGCCAGGTGTCACGACCGACGAGCTCGACCGGATCGGCCACGACTTCATGATCGGGCACGGCGGCTATCCCTCGACGCTCGGCTATCGGCGGTATCCGAAGTCACTGTGCACCAGCGTCAACGAGGTCATCTGCCACGGCATCCCCGACGACCGTCCCCTCGAGGACGGAGACATCGTCAACATCGACATCACGGTGTTCATCGGAGGCGTACACGGAGACACGAATGCGACGTACCTCTGTGGCGACGTCGACGAGGAGTCGCGGCTGCTGGTCGAGCGCACCCATGAGGCCATGATGCGGGGAATCAGGGCTGCCAAACCTGGCCGAGAGATCAACGTCATCGGGCGGGTCATCGAGAGCTACGCGAAGCGCTTCGACTACGGGGTCGTTCGTGACTTCACCGGTCATGGGATCGGCACGGCATTCCACTCCGGGCTGGTGGTCCCCCACTATGACGCGGCCCCCCAGTTCGGCACCGTCATCGAGCCCGGCATGACGTTCACCATCGAACCGATGCTCAACCTTGGAACTGTCGACTGGGACATGTGGGACGACGACTGGACCGTCGTCACCAAGGACCGCAAGCGCTCAGCGCAGTTCGAGCACACCATCCTGATCACCGACACCGGCGCCGAGATCCTCACCCTGCCCTGATCGCGACGCGACCGTAGTCGAAGCCACCGGAAGGTCATCCATGTCCACAACGCAACATCCACTTGGCATCGACATCGGGGGAAGCGGCATCAAGGGTGCCCCGGTGGACCTGACCACCGGTGAGTTCGCCAGCGAGCGACTCCGCATGGCCACCCCAAAGGTCTCCTCTCCTGCCGCTGTCTCAGACGTCCTCGTGCAGATCGCGGAGCACTTCAAGAGCCAGATCGGGAACTCACCGATCGGTGTCACCTTGCCAGCCGTCGTCACCAACGGTGTTGTGCGGAGCGCGGCCAACATCGACCCCTCCTGGATCGGCACCGACGCCCGAAAGTTGTTCAGCGACAGGCTCGGTCGCCCGGTCACTGTGGTCAACGACGCCGACGCCGCGGGAGTCGGCGAGCTCCACTTCGGGGCGGCACGCAACACCGAAGGGCTCGTTCTCCTGGCGACCCTGGGCACAGGCATCGGGACCGCGCTGCTGTACAACGGCGTACTCATCCCCAACTCCGAGCTCGGGCATCTCGAGATCGACGGCCATGATGCCGAGGACCGGGCTGCCTCGAGCGTCAAGGACGACAAGGACCTGTCCTGGCAGGAGTGGGCTGTGCGTCTCCAGCGGTACTTCTCCCACCTTGAGGACCTGTTCTGGCCGGACCTGATCGTCGTCGGGGGCGGTGTTTCCAAGAAGGCCGACAAGTTCCTGCCGCTCCTGCATCTGCGGGCACCGATCGTTGCTGCGCAGCTCGCCAACTCGGCTGGCGTCATCGGAGCGGCCTGGCTGGCGAACAGCTAGCGGATGCGGGCCAGGTCCGCCAGCAGCTCAGGCGCGCGGTGGTCGTAGATCCTGGCACCCCACCACGTACCCAGCGAGAGGGCCAGAGAGCCGAGAACGACCCCCATCCCGAGGCAGAGCCAGCCAAGCCAGACCCTTCCGGTAAGGGCCCCGACGCCCAAGGCAAGCAGCGGCAGGTTCACGACGAAGACCGCGAAGCCGGCCAGGGCCTGCACCACCACGGTCAGGGCTGAGGAGCCCGGCGGTGCGCCGAAAGGATTCTCGCCCGGGCCCGGGACCGGATAGGGCTTGAGAGCGCTCATGACACTGGCGACGCCGAAGCCTCCGAGAAGGAATCCCAGGCCGATCCCGACCAGGGCAGGCCACAAGTCCCATCTCCCCGTGAGGACGCAAGCGACAGCGGCGTACAGGGGCAGGAGGACCGCACCCGCCATCGCGGTGGGCGCCAACCGGCCAATGCGGTCCGCTCGTCCTGACAGACCCGTGGCGACGTGCCCCCAGAAGGCGGTCCCGTCATACGCGATGTCGTTGTGCGTGCTCCAACCCAGCAGGAACCCGG
>JBDTOA010000136.1:0-5581 GCA_039933475.1 Dermatophilaceae bacterium | reverse complement strand
GTCACCTCTGCCGTCTATGCCGACCCCTCGGCATACCACCTGTTGGGCCTGTCAGTGACCCCCCCGGCCAACGACCTGCGCGTCACCCTGGACACCGCAGAGGATCTGGTCCTGCTGCGGGCTCTGGTGGCCTTACTGCCTGACGCCCCGCCGGCCTGGCGCGACGTCGTTGCGGCTCTTCGCGCCCGACCTGAGCTGGTGGCCATCAACGCCGGTGTCCTGCAGAAGCCGATCGAGGCGGGCTGATGCGGGTCCTTCTGCTGTGCGACGGGGGCGGGTCGATGGGGGTCGGGCACGTGACCCGTTCGCTGGCCCTCGCTGAGGCGGCGGTGACGGCTGGCCACGACGTCGTGCTTGCCGGACACTTCGAGGGGTCGTTCGTGCACCGCCAGCTGGCTGCGGCGCCCGTCGAGGTCGTCGAGCTCGGGGCACCCCTTGCCGACCATGACCGGGCGACCGTCAACGGCCTCGTAAGCGGCCAGCGCCCCGACGTGGTCCATGTCGACAACTACGAGGTGAGCGACCTCTGGGGGCAAGGAAGCGGCGTGGTCCTGAGCAACATGGAGGACGGCACCTTCGGCCGCAGGCCCGCGGCTGTGGTCGTCGACCCGACCCTGGGCGCCGAGCTCGTCCCGCGCCCGGACGACGGGTCGACCCTTCTGCTGCGCGGGTCGCGCTACGCGGCGATGCGTCAGCGGGTCCTGGACGCCCGCCGGCGTGGCGCCGGTATGGCGACCGCGGACAGCGCTCGGGGCGTGCTCGTCGTCATGGGCGGGACGGATCCGGTTGGCCTGGCACCGGCCGCAGTCGGACTCCTCGCCGGCACCGGTCTGGCCCTGGAGGTCAAGGCGATTGCCGCCGGCGAGAACGCCGAGCGCGTCCGCGCCGCAGCCCGGGGCTCAGCGCTGTCGCTGACGGTGCTCGCCCCCGTGGACGACCTGGCCTCGGTCATGGCCGGCCAGGATCTGGTGATCAGCGCGGCCGGCACCTCGGTGTGGGAGCTGTGCTGCATCGGTGTGCCGATGGCCCTGATCCGGGCAGTGGACAACCAGCGCGACGGGTACGACCGGGCGGTTGCGGCAGGCGCCGCAGCCGGCCTCGGGGGACCCGAGCTGGTCGAGCCGGGCGGCCTTGCTGCTCAGCGCGCCGCGGAGGTGCTTCGGAGGGTGCTGAACGACTCTCCCAAGCGCGCTGACATGAGGCTGGCCGGTCGGCGAGTCGTGGACGGGCTCGGCGCGTGGCGGGTCGTGCGGACCTGGGAGCAGGCCCTGCGCCTCGGACCTGCCGCTCACTCTCTGCCGCCGCCTCCTGCTCTGAAGGCGCGACCGGCGGGCATGGACGACGCGCGGCTCCTCTGGCAGTGGCGCAACGACCCGGCGACCAGGGCCAGCTCGAGGTCGTCGGCAGAGGTCACCTGGGACGAGCATCTGGGTTGGCTCACCGCCAGCCTTGCCAGGAACGACCGCGTGCTCCTGGTGGTCGAGGACGCCCTCCGCCCCGTCGGAACCGTCCGCTGGGACCTCGCGAGCGAGGGGGAGTGGGAGGTCTCGATCACGGTCGCACCCGAGCGGCGCGGGCAGTCGCTGGCTCGTCCTCTCCTTCACACAGGTGAGATGGCCCTGTCCCGCCACGCGTCGAAGGGGACCAAGGTCACGGCATACCGGGCGGTGGTCCACGTCGACAACGCAGCCTCGGTGCGGCTGTTCGAGTCCTGCGCCTATCTCCCTGACCTGCCCCCGGACCCACGAGGCTTTATGCGGTTCCGCAAGGTTGCTCCGGTAGCCTGACGTCGGTATCCGGACCTTGGGAGAGTGCGTGAACGCGGATCTGGTCGTGGTCGGCTCGGGGTTCTTCGGGCTGACGGTGGCGCAGCAGTGCGCCCAGAACCTCGGCCTCAACGTCGTCATCATCGACAGCCGGACCCACCTCGGTGGCAACGCCTACAGCGAGAACGACCCCGAGACGGGGATCGAGGTCCATCGCTACGGCGCGCACCTTTTCCACACCTCGAACGAGAGGGTGTGGGAGTACGTCAACGGGTTCACCTCCTTCACCGACTACCAGCACCGGGTCTACACCAACTTCCGCGGGCAGGTCTTCCCGATGCCGATCAACCTCGGGACGATCAACTCGTTCTTCGGTGCGGCGTACTCCCCGGACCGGGCGCGGGCGCTGATCGCCGAACAGGCCGGCGAGTTCAGGGCCGAAGACGCGACGAACTTCGAGGAGAAGGCCATCTCGCTGGTCGGCCGGCCCCTGTACGAGGCCTTCATCAAGGGCTACACCGCCAAGCAGTGGCAGACCGACCCCACCTTGCTGGCCGCCGAGATCATCTCCAGGCTGCCGGTCCGTTACACGTACAACAACCGGTACTTCAACGACACGCACGAGGGGCTGCCGGTCGACGGCTACACGGCCTGGCTGGAGAAGATGGCCAGCCACGACCGCATCGACGTACGGCTGGGCACCAACTTCTTCGACACCTCTCAGGAAGTCAACAAGGACAACGTGGTTGGCAACATCCCGGTCGTCTACACCGGCCCGGTCGACCGGTACTTCGACTACAGCCAGGGACGGCTCGGCTGGCGCACGCTGGACTTCGAACGCCAGGTCATGGCTACTGGCGACTACCAGGGCACGGCGGTCATGAACTACGCCGACCCCGAGGTGCCGTACACGCGCATCCACGAGTTCCGCCACTTCCACCCGGAGCGCGACTACCCGGCCGACCGAACCGTGATCATGCGCGAGTTCTCGCGGTTCGCCGACGGCGAGGATGAGCCGTACTACCCGGTCAACACCGCCAGGGACCGCGAACAGCTGGTGAGGTACCGCGACCTGGGCAGGGCCGAGAACGGCGTGCTCTTCGGCGGGCGTCTGGGCACCTACAAGTACCTGGACATGCACATGGCGATCGGCGCCGCCCTGAGCATGGTGGACAACAAGCTGACGCCGCACTTCGCCAACGGCGCGCAGCTCGAGAGCGGCGGGGTCGACGAGTGATCTCGTGACATCGACGTGATTTCGACATGACTTCGAACTGGGCCCTCGCCGTCCTTCCCGCTCTTGTGGCGGCGCTGCTGCTGGTGGTGCCAGGACTCATCGTGAACCTCGGTCTGGGCGCCCGTGGTTTCGATGCGCTCGGCCTCGCCCCGCTCAGCTCGGTGGGAGTGCTCGCGATCGGGACGCTCATGGTGCCGGCCGTCGTCGGTCGCTGGAGCCTTGCCGCGGTTGCCATCTCGCTCGGGCTGGTCCTGCTCGTGGCCGTGTCGGGCCGGCTGGTGATCGCGCTCTGGTCAGGGCGCAGGGGGCCCGGGCAACCCGAGCTCTCGGTCCGGGGCGTCTGGAGCGGGGTTCTGGGTCTTCGAACGCCCCGAATCTGGTGGATGTCGCAGCCGTGGCGGCCGCGCCGGCGTACCGTCTGGTGGCTCGAGGCCGCCGGCCTTGCCGCCGGACTGGTCGCGGTCAACTTCGTTCTCGGCGTCCACGACCCGAACAGCCCTTCGCAGACCATCGACGCGGGATTCCACTACAACGCCGTGCTGGGCGTCATGCACTCCGGGCTGCCCGATGGTGGCCATGTCGCCGCGGCTTCCGGCGCCGCTGCGACGGGGTGGTACCCGCCCCTGTGGCATGACCTGACCGCGCTCACCAGCTCGCTGGCGGGGGTCAACGTGGCCATCGGCGCCAACGCGGTCGGCTGGGCGATCGGCGGGGTGGTCTGGCCGCTGTCGATGGTGTGGCTGTGCTCGCGCATCCTGCCGCATGCGCGGTTGATCACCACCCTGGCCCTGGGCCTGTGTACCGGTGCGATCACCTTGTTCCCCTACATCATGCTCAGCTATGGGGTCCTGTGGCCGAACGTGCTGTCGCTGGCAGCCTTGCCGGCCGCGATCGCCTTGACGTTGATGGTGATCCGCCTGTTGCCCCGTTCTCCTCAAGCCCTCGAGGACATCAGCTCGGCGGGCGAGGCTGCCGATGGCGCCGCCCTGGACGAGATCGAGGTTGCCGAGGTCCTTCATGGTCAGTCGCTGGGGCCGGGACTCAGCTGGTGGACGGTTCTCTCCGCCGGGTTCCTCGGGGTGGTCGGGATGTTCTTCGCCCACCCCGGCGCCGTGTTCGCCCTGGGGATCTGGGCGTTCGTCGGTGCCGTCCTGCTCTCGGGGCGCCTGGTCGTCCGGAGCCGCGCCGACGGCCCCCGGCAGCTGCGACGCGCCCTGCGGTGGCTCCTGCTTGGCTGGCTGGTTGCTCTCGCTCTCTTCGCGTCCATGGACCTCGTCCCTGCCCTCAACTCGGTTCGCGACTTCAACTGGCACAACCTCATGACGATGAACCAGGCGATGGGCCAGGCCCTGACCCTCTCCACCATCATCACCAATGCGAGCTGGGCGTTGGGGGCCGCGACCTTGTGGGGCTTCTACCGGCTGCTCAAGATCCCCAGGCTGCGCTGGCTGCTCCTCAGCCACGTCTTCCTGGTCTTCCTGTACATCCTCTGCGCCGGCTCGAAGACCTGGCTGTCAAGGGAGCTGACCGGGTTCTGGTACAACGACGCCCAGCGGGTCGCTGCCTTGATCCCGATGACGGCCGTGCCTCTGGCGGCGATCGGCATCACCAGCGCGGCAGACGCGTTGGGCCGGGTTGTCAGCCGGGTCTCAGCTGACGTCTTTGGTCGGCTGGTCTCCCCGCGCCGGGCGCTTGGCGTCGCGACGGTGGGGATGCTGCTGGTCATCTCGGTCCTGCCCGGCCAGGGCCTCGGCCAGGGTGCCGCAGTCCTTCACGACCGGTACAACAACGAGAACTTCTCCAACCTCATTGTCACCGCTGACGAGCAGGTCCTCTACGAGCGACTCGCCACCCAGCTGCCTGCGGGTGCGACCGTCCTGGGCAGTCCCTTCAGCGGGGCCCAGTTCTCGGCCATCTGGTCAGGCCATGGTGTGGTCATCCCGCACACCACCTCGAACCCGACCCCGGACGTCGCTCTTGTCTCCAGGTCGTTCAAGTCCTTCATGACCGACCCGAAAGTATGTGCCGCGGTCAAGCGCCTCAAGGTCGGAGCGGTGGTGGACGACCACGACCTGTTCTTCCCGGACGACGAGCGACAGGCCGACTACGCGGGTCTCGTCAACCTTTACACCACACCAGGGCTGGTCCCGATCGGCCACGGCGCCACAGTCACGATCTACCGCGTCGGCGACTGCCGCAGCTAAAGTCAGATCAGGTCCCACGTCAGCGGGGTGCCTCGGGGGACGTCGACGCTGAAGGCCCGGCCCAGGGCGATCTCGATCTGGTCGGTCGCAAGACCACCTGATGGCCGGATGGAGCGCACGTTGGCACGCGTGACCTTGTCCCCGGCCCGGACGTCAGCCACGACATAGAGGGACCGGCGTAGCGCCAGCACGGCCTGCTCGGACTCGGCGGGTCCCACCTTGGGTGAGCCGATCGAGGACAGCCGGGCGGCGTCGGCCTCAAGGGTCAGCATGGTGAGCTCCTCGGGGTTCAGGGAGAACTCCGAGTCGACACCCCCGTCCGCGCGATCCAGGGTCACGTGCTTCTCGATGCAGACGGCGCCCAGGGCCACGGC
>JBDTOA010000135.1:0-5662 GCA_039933475.1 Dermatophilaceae bacterium | reverse complement strand
GCCCCGAACTTGGGTGAGAGCCCGAACACGATGGCGACCAGGGCGGCAACGTAGTAGGCCGCGGTGGAGTAGACGCGAGTCGCGGCCATGACGCCGATGTTCTCGGCGTACGTCGTCGTTGGCGAGCCACCCACCGAGCTGGCGATAACCGTGCCGAAGCCGTCAGCGGCGATGGCCCGGCCCATCACTCCGTCGAGGTCTGCTCCGGTCATCTCGGCCACAGCCTTGACGTGGCCGGTGTTCTCGGCGATCAGCGCGATCACGATGGGAAGGACCAGCAGGACTGCGGCCGTGGAGAACGTAGGTGCGTGCCAGCCGACGATCTCGTTCGGGCCAATCCCGGACGAGTGCGGCGGGAAGCCGATCCATGGCGCGCTGGAGACGGCGTCCCAGTTGAGCCGGAAGTGCTCGGTGATCTTGCCCGCACCCGGGTCGAGGGATGAGATCTGGCCGAACACGCGGTCGGCCAGCCATGACAGCACGGTGCCGAAGATGAGGGCGAGGAAGATCGAGATGCGGCCAACGAAGCCGCGCAGCCCCACCGCACAGACGATCGCGAATGTCATGGTGGCCAGGGCAATCCACTGGTCCTGAGGCCAGTAGATGCTTGCGACGACCGGGGCAAGGTTGAAACCGATCAGCATGACGACTGCGCCGGTGACGACCGGAGGCAGCACGGTATGGATGACACGGGATCCCATGAAGTGGATGGCGACCCCCACCAGGAGGAGAACCAGGCCGCAAACCAGGATTGCGCCCGTGACAGTGGCGGAGTCCCCACCCTGGGCGCGGATCGCCGCGACACCGCCGACGAACGATGCGCTCGTCCCCAGGTAGCTCGGCACCTTGCCGTTGACGATGAGCAGGAAGCAGATCGTCGCGACGCCGCTCATCATGATCGCCAGCTGGGGGCTGAGGCCCATCAGAATGGGGAACACGAACGTCGCACCGAACATGGCAACCACGTGCTGCGCGCCCAGACCCACCGTCTTGGGCCAGGACAACCGCTCGTCCGGAGCAACGACGTCGTTCGGCCCGAGAGTGCCCTCGTGCAGCTTCCAACCGACCAGCATGACTGTCCTCCGTAGGTCGCGGCTTTGTGGGTGACGGTGGCCACGCAGTGTCGCGCTGCACGAAACCTATTGCCATCACCTGCCCGCAGCAAAAGCGGTTCGAGTCGTCCGCGAGTGGAGGCCGCCTCGGGTCATCGCGGTGGCCGACCTCGCCGAACCGCGACTGTTGACCGAGCTGGCCGGTATGGCAGGAGCCGTGGCCGGAACCGGACAGGTCGGCGCCGGTCTGGTCAACCCACCCGAGCAGTGCTTTCCGGCCGCACTCGCTGCCCGCGCAAAGACACTGGTCTGAGAATGCTGGGCAATGCAGCAGGTCCGATTTCGGGGGTAGTTCCGAAAAGACCCATACGAGTCATTCACCCCTTTTCATCATCGTCCGTTCGGCTACGGGGGCATCAGCCGTTCGGCCAATTCCTGTTACGCGCTGCGGATTTCCTTTACCGAATACTGACCAAGTCCATACATTTGCCAGACCTGTTCTCTTGCAATATGAGGCAGGCCTTGAGGAGACGTATTCGTGAAGCAGAGTTGGATGACGCAGGCTGCCCGCGCGGTACGCCTTCGCCACCAACCGGCGACCGAGGGTGTGCACATAGCAACCCGTTTGCGCCGCTTGGTCTCCTTGCTGTGGATCCTGCTCCTTGTGGTCTGCGTGACAGCGGTCGGGTCCATGCAGACCCAGGCAAACGCGGTCAATGAGCTGACCCGCGCCATCGGCCCGGCCTTCAATGCCAACGGCCAGGTTCTTCAAGCCATGACCGATGCCGAGACCGGCCTCCTTGCCTACCAGGCCTCCCTTGACCCTGTACTGCTCGCGCCCTACCTCGGTGCGGAGAGACGGACCACGACCGCCCTCGAGACAACGCATGACAAGCTCATCCTGGCAACGTGGGCCGAAGACGGGGCAGAGGACGCCAGCCTCGAGGCCACCCAACGCCTGGCCGTGCAGCAGTGGTGGACCTACGCGTCAAAGGCGCGAGCGGCGGTTGCCCGAGGTGAGCGGACGGACGTCTCAGAGGGTGACGCCCTGTTCGTGAGCTTCCGTCGCGCCAACGCCCAGCTTGGTGCGCACCTGACCGCTGAGCGTGATGAGGCCCAGCACGCGGCCCAGTCCGCAGGGGCAAGTGGGACTGCCTTGAGCATCGCGGTCACTCTCGTCGCGCTCGTCCTGGCGTCGGTCCTGGGGCATCGGGCTGCGCGATCCATGAGCCGGCCCATGGCTGAGCTTCGTGACGCCATGACCCGCCAGCACGGGGGTGAGTCGGACGCGCGGGCCCGTGAGGACCAAGGCTCAGCCGAGCTCAGGTCGCTGGCCGCCGACTTCAACTCACTGACCCAGCAGAACCTTGGTCTGAACGCCGAGCTGACCGGGAGGTTGACTGAGCTGCGCAAGGTCAACAACAACCTGCGGGAGGTCCAGCACCTGCTGACCCACCAGACCCTTCACGATCCGCTGACGAAGCTGCCGAACCGCACGCTCTTCCTCGACCGGCTCGATCAGTCGCTGGCCGACGCGGTCCGCTCCAACCGGCGAATAGCGGTGTACTTCATCGACATTGACGAGTTCAAACAGGTGAACGACACGCTCGGACACAGCGCGGGCGACCAGCTGCTCAACGATGTTGCCAACCGGTTGCGCTCAGTAATCCGACCAGGCGACACGGTCGCGCGGTTTGCGGGTGACGAGTTCCTGGTGCTCACACAGGGCGCTGAAGACGGGCAGTCCGCTGCCTTGGCCGACCGGGTTCTGGGTTCGCTCCTGGTCCCCCCGCTGCAGATCGGCGGCGAGACCGTGACCGCCAGCATGGGGGTGGCGATCAGTGATGACGGGATGCTGGCCGAGCAGCTGCTTCAACGGGCCGACGCGGCGATGTACCAGGCCAAGAGAGCGGGCGGGGCACGGTGGAGGCTGTTCGGTTCCGAGGCAATCGCGGGCGACGTGCCACTGGTCGCGGCCGGCCTCGTTGGCAACGTGGCCTCCGGAGATATACCCCCTGGGGTATAGTGGGTTCTGTCCATCAGAATCACCGAGGAGTCGCTCATGTGTAGTCCCGCCCGTTGTAACCGCTGCGGAAAGATCACCTGGTCGGGTTGTGGCAGGCACAGCGATGCCGTCCTGGCGAAAGTTCCTCCGGCTCAGCGCTGCACCTGCCGCTGAGCGGCGAGTCTCAGGTCGACGCGAAAAGAGCCGTCATCCGGCTGGGCTTCGGGGGTGTCGTGACTCCTGTGCCGGCACCGAGCCTGCGCCATACGGTGCTGTCGACGGCTCCCGTCACCCGAAGGTGCGCGGAGCGCTGGAAGGCCACCACCTTGGCCCGGGTCAACGGCCCAAACTGACCGTCAGCGACGAGCCCGCCCAGGCGGCGCTGAAGCGCAGCCACCGCCGCGCCATGCGAGCCCTGCCTCAGGGCAATGCTGAGGTATGGCGTCAGGGGGCTTCCGCCCGCCGCCTGACCCGTGATCCCCGGGCAGGTCTGGTCGTAGTCGCGCGAGTTGCCGGTCCACTGGGTGATCCAGGTCGGGCCGCCACTGAAGCTCCGCGCTGAGCAGCGAGCCGCAGCCGCGGTCCGCCCCCTCGCACCCACCGGGACCCAGGTCGGCAGCCCGGGAAGGGCCCTGCCCCCGGTGATCTGCTTCCAGCCGCCGTCGTAGGAGTAGATGCCGGTGCGAAGACCAGCAGCCTTGTAGCCCGCGAGGATGCCGTCGATCACGGCGTTGTTGCTGGCCTGGCTTTTTGACCACGGTGCCTGGCGGTACGGCTCTACGTCGACCCAGACCATCGGGACCCGCAGACCGGCCTCGCGCATGGTGGCGACATTGAAGGCGGCCTGAGCCGAACCGACCCGCCAAAGCCGAGTCGCGAGCGTCCCGGTGCCTCCATACTCGGCCAGCTGGGCGGCGGTCGGGTAGGTCGTGACGCTATATGCCGCAGCCCAGAGGTGGTGGGCCTTGACCCAGGCAACCTGGGTGGCCAGACACGGGTTCGGATAGAACCCGGGGCCGTTCGTCAGTCCCATCACGACGAACTTGGCCTCGGCTCGTGGCATCGGCTGGCCCTGGCTGCGCCGGGTGGGGATGCCCATGCCCTTGGGACATTGGGGCCAGGAGATGTCATTTCCGAGCGCGCTGGCTCCGACGGCTGGCTGGGTGGACGCGCCCGCGCTGGGAGCCAACGTCAGCGAGCTCGTGACTGTGGCAAGGGCGAGGGTGAGGGTGCCGGTCAGGATGCGCAGAGGACGGGGGCGGGGGTTCACGGAGCGCTCCTGACGATAGGTATGACGGCGGGTCGAGTGTGCCCCCCGAACTTCGGCCCACCTAGGAACCAGCGCGGCTAGTCGACAGTACTGCGCCCCTGGATCTGGGGGACCAAAACGAGTGGAACACGCTTGCCCGCCCGTCGACGCAGGCGCCAACTCGGCTACCAGCTCGCAGGCAGCTCACCAGGAACCGAGCGCAGGGCGTCGGCATCGCGGCCAAGTGACACGGCTCGCCACTCCGTTCCCTCTCGCGCCGTTCCCCATGCCAGGGGACGGGGGCCGGCAACGAGCAGCAGAAAGACGCGCACAGTGACAAACTCCGCGAAATGCAGAGAGTCCTCGACGGACATCAAGCGGGATCGAAGCGCATACACGAACCAGCCGGTGGGATGTTTGGACGCTATGACGGCACCGTGCACCTGTTCACCCTGGTCAACACCCTCGAGCTCACTGGCCAGACGGGCCAGGGTCGCCGTATCGCTGGTCCAGATCTCGGTGTTGGCTGCGATCGCCCACCTCGGGTCGGGAGCGGGATCTGCACCTTTGTTGAAGAGCTTCAGCCTCGAAGTCGCCATCGGTTTCACCACGTCATCCTCCTGAGCGCCAGGTCGTATGAGTGACGAGAGACGGTAGTCGCGTGCCTACCGTGGCCATCGCCGTGGGGCACTGAAAGTTTCCGGCGCAGTCCGTCATGGTCGCCTCAAACAGAAATCAACTGCACCTCAAGGACCTGCCCGGCGCCGGCTCGTGGCCGAGCTGTTGGGCAGCGGTGAGCCCCAGCTTGTTCGGCAAGAACATGGGTGAGACTGAGGTATGGACCTCTCACCCGAACCGGTGCTCATCGAGGTCGTGGCGCCAGACGCCTCAGCTGCCAAACAGATCCTGCGGTCGTACATCAATGACGTCGCCAGCAGGTACTACGGCAGGCAGGCAACCGATGAAGAGATCGACGCTTCACTGCGCGAGGACCCCAGCATCGACCTGGCGCCTCCATCCGGCGTGTTCCTCGTTGCCGTTCAGCGTGGCGCTGTGCTCGGTTGCGCGGGGATGCGCTTGCTTCCGGAAAGGGTCGGAGAGGTCAAGCGGCTCTTCGTTGCTCCTACCGCCCGAGGCCGTGGGCTCGGCGCCCGCCTCATGGGCGAGTTGGAAAGCATCGCTCGCGGGCACGGTTTGTCAGTACTGCGCCTGGACACCCGCCACGACCTCGTCGAGTCCCGCCGGCTGTATGCCGCCCTCGGCTACGAGGAGGTGCCCGCCTTCAATGACGGCAGGTACGCCGAGCACTGGTTGGCGAAGCCCTTGGCTTAATGGCCCTGGCGCCAAGACGGCACC
>JBDTOA010000134.1:0-5698 GCA_039933475.1 Dermatophilaceae bacterium | reverse complement strand
GGAGCCGAGACTCCGATGAACACGTCCGCCCCAACAAGAACCTCCTTGAGGGAACCGTCCAGCTTTGCGCTGTTGGTGTGGTCGGCAATCCACTGGCGGAACTGGTCCATGCCTGCCTGTCCGGCGTGCACGGCCCCTGTGCGACCGCAGCCGATGATCTCTCCAGCTCCCTGAGCCAGAAGAAGACGGATGATTGCCTGTCCGGCCGCGCCGACTCCGGACACGACGATGCGCACGTCTTCAATCCGCTTGTCGACGACGCGCAGCGCGTTCGTGAGTGCAGCGAGCACGACGATGGCCGTGCCGTGCTGGTCGTCGTGGAATACCGGGATGTCGAGGAGCTCGCGGAGCCGGGCCTCGATCTCGAAGCACCGCGGCGCCGAGATGTCCTCGAGGTTGATGCCGCCATAGACGGGCGCGATCGCCCGGACGATCTCCACCAAGAGGTCAGTGTCCTGGGTGTCCAGGCACACGGGCCAGGCGTCGACGCCGCCGAACTGCTTGAAGAGTGCCGCTTTGCCCTCCATCACGGGGAGTGCCGCCGCCGCACCGATGTTGCCCAGGCCCAGCACTGCCGAGCCGTCAGTGACCACGGCCACGGTGTTGCGCTTGATGGTCAGGCGCCGGGCGTCCTCGGGGTGTTCAGCGATGGCCAGGCAGACCCGGGCCACGCCGGGTGTGTAGGCGCGGGAGAGGTCGTCGCGATGCTTCAGAGGCACCTTGGGCACGACCTCGATCTTGCCGCCGAGGTGCATCAGGAAGGTGCGGTCGCTCACCTTGCGCACCAGAGCACCAGGGATCGCGGTGATGGCCTTGGTGATCAGCTGGGAGTGCTCTTCGTCCGAGGTGTCACAGGTGACGTCGACGACCATGCTGTCCGTGTGGCTCTCGACAACGTCAAGCGCGGTGAGCGCGCCCCCGGTTGAGCTCACGGCGGTCGTCAGCGCAGACGTCGCCGTAGCCACGGCGGGCAGCTCAACGCGGACGGTGATCGAGTAGCCGGGACTGGGTGAAGCCATGTGACATCTCCTGTGGCTGACGGGTTCTTTTTTTCAGGATGTTACTGGTCTCGGATGTCCACGGGGACCGGGGTCACATCCTGAGTCGCCAGCGCCACCGTTCCTGCGATGGTGAGAAAGAACCCCAGTCCGGCTATCACGGCATACCCGGGGCGTGTTGAGTCTCCGAGGAGTGCCAGCCCCACGGATGCCGGGACAACCGTCTCGACGGCGACCATGAGCGCGGTGATGCTCGTCACGGAACCGCGTTGCAGAGCGGTCGTGAACAACAACAAGCCGAGTCCGCCCAGGACGAGGATGGCCCAGAACCCGGGATCGGACAGGACGTGCCACAACGGACTGGGCACCGTCAGGCTGTGCGCGGCGATCGCGACGACAGTGAAGGCCAGTCCTGCGAGAGCAGCGAGGGCGGGCGCGCTCCAACGTGCAGTACGCCGGGCTGCAGCTGCCCCTGCACCTCCGAGCACCACGACCGAGGCAAGAAGTCCCCAGCGAGAAGCCGGCGTTAGCGCGGTGCCTGGCCCGGGCTCCGCGGAGATGGCCATGAGTATCAACCCTGCGCCAAGGACGATCAGCGAGACGATGTCGCGACGCCCGATCCGGTCCCCCATGGCCGCAGCGATGGCGGCTGTGACCCCGACGCTCGAGGCAACAGCTGCCTGGACGACGAACAGAGGAAGCGACCTGAGCGCCACGAGCGACGCGCCGAAGGCGGCCAGGTCGAGGGCGACGCCGGACAGATAAGGAGCCGAGGCGGTGAGGCGCACCATCAGCCGCGGATCAAGTCCCGGCGTGGAGTCGGCCCCGCGAGCACCAACGCCCTGCAGCACCGATGCGCCCCCATAACCCAGGGCTGCGAAGAGCGCACACGCCAAGGCCAGGAACACACCAGCAGTCTGCCATGCGTGTGAGCCCCTGCTGGGACCAAAGATGCCACCCGGCACGCTCCCCGCGAAGCCCCCCGCCGTCGTAAGGCCGGGACGGTGGCGGCAGAAGCGGAGCAAGGACCTTGTGCCCTGTGCGACCAAGGAGGTCGTCCGTAACGTTAATAGAACGTGTTTGGGGACCAATTTCGGAGGCATCAATGACCGGCGACGCACCAGGCGAAGTACAAGACGTGACCTGGGAGTGTGTCGACGGCAACGAGGCAGCAGCCCGGGTGGCCCACGCCTGCAGCGAGGTGATCGCCATCTACCCGATCACCCCAGCCTCGACCATGGGCGAGCACGCCGATGCCTGGAGCGCCGCCGGTCGGACGAACCTCTGGGGCTCAGTTCCTGAGGTTGTCGAGATGCAGTCCGAGGCCGGTGCGGCCGGGGCACTGCACGGCGCTGTGCAGAAGGGCGCACTCGGAACGACCTTCACGTCGTCCCAGGGCCTGCTCCTGATGCTGCCCAACATGTACAAGATTGCCGGCGAGCTCACGCCGTGCGTGATCCACGTCGCCGCGCGCACCCTGGCCACGCACGCGTTGTCGATCTTCGGCGATCACTCCGACGTGATGAGCGCCCGGATGACCGGCTGGGCAATGATGTGCTCGTCCTCCGTGCAGGAGGCGCAGGACTTCGCCCTGATCTCCCATGCCGCCACGCTGCACGCCCGGGTTCCATTCATGCACTTCTTCGACGGGTTCCGAACGTCGCACGAGATCAACAAGATCCGGGTCATCAGCGACGATGTGATGCGCGCGATGCTGCCGGACGAGCTCGTGCTGGAGCACCGGATGCGCGGACTCACCCCCGACGCCCCCACGATGCGTGGCACGGCGCAGAACCCCGATGTCTTCTTCCAGGCCCGCGAGGCCTGCAACCCGTTCCACGACGCCGTGCCGCGGATCGTCCAGAACACGATGAACGAGTTCGCCGAGCACACCGGACGGCAGTACAACCTGGTCGAGTATCACGGCGCTCCTGACGCCGAGCGCGTCATCGTGATCATGGGCTCCGGGGCCGGCGCGGTGCGCGAGAGCGTGGACACACTCGTCGCCCGCGGTGAGAAGGTCGGCTACCTGACGATCCGGCTGTACCGGCCGTTCCCGGTCGAGGCCTTCCTCGCGGCGCTTCCCGAAAGTGCCCAGCACATCGCCGTACTCGACCGTCTGAAGGAGCCAGGCGCGACCGCGGAGCCGCTTCACCTCGACGTCGCCACAGCACTGATGGACAGTGCGATGTTCGACGGGGGCCGCACCGTGAAGACCCTCATCGGCGGCCGCTATGGGTTGTCGAGCAAGGAGTTCACCCCACCGATGGTGGCCGGCATCTTCACCGAGCTCACGCGCGAAAGTCCGAAGCGCCGGTTCACCGTTGGCATCGTGGACGACGTCACCCACCTTTCGCTGGACGCAGACCCCGACTTCGTCGTACCCAGCAAGGCCGTCTCGGCGGTCTTCCTCGGCCTCGGTTCGGACGGAACCGTTGGCGCCAGCAAGAACTCGATCAAGATCATCGGCGACGGCACCGACCAGTTCGTCCAGGGGTACTTCGTGCTCGACTCGAAGAAGTCGGGCGGAGTGACCGTCTCTCACCTCAGGTTCGGCCACGACGAGATCCGTTCGACGTACCTGATCGAACAGGCGGACGTGATCGGCGTACATCAGTTCTCGCTCCTTCGGACCATGAAGGTTCTCGAGCTGGCCAAACCCGGCGGGACGATTCTTTTGAACTCGCCCTATCCGGACGACCAGGTCTGGGATCAGCTGCCCGTCGAGGTGCAGCAGCAGCTCATCGACAAGGACCTGTCGCTCTACGTGATCGACGCGCACGGGCTGGCCAAGGAGCTCGGTCTCGGGGCGCGGATCAACACCATCATGCAGCCATGCTTCTTCCAGCTCTCGGGAGTGCTGCCAGTCGAGGAGGTCCTCCCACGGATCAAGGCCGGTATCGAGCAGGCCTACGGCAAAAAGGGACGGAAGGTCGTCGAGCGCAACTTCACCGCCGTCGACCGCGCGCTGAGCGAGCTGAGCCAGGTGAAGCTGCCAGCCGAGGCAACCAGCACGCTGCACCGGATGCCGCCACTGCCGCTCAACGCGCCTGACTTCGTCAAGAATGTGACCGCGCATCTGATGCGCGGCGAGGGTGACCTGCTTCCAGTGAGCGCGATGCCCGCCGATGGCACGTGGCCCACGGACACGGCGCAGTGGGAGAAGCGTTCGATCGCGCAGGACCTGCCGATCTGGGACCCGGACCTCTGCACCGACTGCGGGAAGTGCGCCGTAACCTGCCCGCACACCGCGCTTCGGATCAAGATCTTCCCGAAGGAGCAGCTCGAGGGCGCGCCCGAGGGGTTCCAGTCCAAGACCTTCAAGTCACGCGACCTGCCCGACCACCTGCTCAGCATCACCATCGCGGCCGATGACTGCACCGGCTGCGGGATCTGTGTCGACGTCTGCCCCGCGGTCTCCAAGACCGACCCCGGCCACAAGTCGCTTGACCTCGTTGCCGCACTGGATCATCGTGACGAGCTTCGGACGAACTACGAGCACTTCCTGACCATCCCGGAGATCGACCGGACCAAGGTGCGCCACGACACGGTCAAGGGCGTCTCACAGCTCCAGCCGCTCTTTGAGTTCTCGGGTGCCTGCTCAGGCTGCGGTGAGACGCCGTACATCAAGACGCTGACCCAGCTCTTCGGCGACCGGATGATCATCGCCAACGCGACGGGGTGCTCGTCGATCTTCGGCGGCAACCTCCCGACGACCCCGTACACGCGCAATGCTGACGGCCGTGGTCCGGCCTGGGCGAACTCGTTGTTCGAGGACAACGCGGAGTTCGGCCTGGGGCTGCGCCTCGGCTGGGAGAAGCAGCACAGCGAGGCACGACGCTATGTTCTACAGCTCGCTGAGCTGATCGGCACCGAGCTTGCTGATGACCTGCTGAGTGCCGAACAGGGCGATGAGGCCGGGATCGCGGCCCAGCGAGAGCGTGTCGAGCTGCTGAAGACTGGGCTGGACACGGCGATTCGTGACGGCTATGCCGGCGATCTGGAGCCGGTCGTCCGGCACCTGCGCAGCCTGGCCGACGAGCTGGTCGAGAAGACCGTGTGGATCGTCGGCGGCGACGGCTGGGCGTACGACATCGGCTATGGCGGTCTCGACCACGTGCTCAGCTCGGGCCGGAACGTGAACATCCTGATCCTTGACACCGAGGTCTACTCCAACACCGGGGGTCAGGCCTCGAAGGCGACCCCGCGTGGGGCGTCCGCCAAGTTCGCGGCCTCGGGCAAGTCATCGGCCAAGAAGGACCTGGCGATGATCGCCCAGGCCTCTGGCGACGTCTACGTCGCTCAGGTCGCGATCGGCGCCAACGAGCAGCAGGCGGTCAGGGCTCTCCTTGAGGCGCAGGCCTGGCCGGGCGTCTCGGTGGTCATCGCCTACGCCACCTGCATCGCGCACGGCATCGAGATGTCGACCTCGATGTCGCACCAGAAGACGGCGGTAGCGAGCGGCTACTGGCCCCTGACCCGATACCGTCCGAGCGAGGAAGCCGAAGGCCACCCGTTCAAGCTGGACTCGAAGAAGCCGACCATCCCGATCCGCGAGTTTGCACTCGCCGAGACGCGCTTCTCGATGCTGGCCCGCAGCGACCATGAGCACAGCGAGCACCTGCTGGCGCTGTCCCAGGCCGACGCGGACGAACGGTGGCGGCTGTACTCCCAGCTTGCGGGGGTGGAACGCACTGTGG
>JBDTOA010000133.1:0-5706 GCA_039933475.1 Dermatophilaceae bacterium | reverse complement strand
GATTACCCCGAACAGCGTCCCGGTCAGCCCAGGTTCTTCATGATCTGGCGCATCAGCTCGGCGGTGGCAGATGGGGTCTTGCCGACCTTGACACCAGCCGCCTCCAGAGCCTCCTGCTTTGCGGCTGCGGTGCCCGAAGAACCCGAGACGATTGCGCCGGCATGACCCATGGTCTTGCCCTCTGGCGCGGTGAAGCCGGCGACATAACCGACGACCGGTTTGGTCACGTGGTCCTTGATGTAGGCCGCAGCCCGCTCCTCCGCGTCGCCGCCGATCTCGCCGATCATGACGATCGCGTCGGTGTCGGGGTCGGCCTCGAAGGCCGCCAGAGCATCGATGTGGGTTGTCCCGATGATCGGGTCGCCGCCGATGCCGACAGCCGTTGAGAACCCATAGTCACGCAGCTCGTACATCATCTGGTAGGTCAGCGTGCCTGACTTGGAGACCAGGCCGACTCGACCGGGGCCGGCGATGTTGGCCGGGATGATGCCGGCGTTGCAGGCTCCGGGGCTGATCACGCCAGGGCAGTTCGGTCCGATGATGCGGGTGGTGCCGGCCTGACGCGCGTAGGTCCAGAACTCGGCACTGTCCTTGACGGCAACGCCCTCGGTGATGACCACCGCGAGCGGGATCTTGGCGTCGATGGCCTCGATCACGGCGGCCTTGGTGAACTTCGCGGGAACGAAGACAACGGTCACATTGGCGCCGGTCGCCTCCATGGCCTCTGCCACGGAACCGAAGACCGGCACGGTCACGCCCGAGTCGAACTCGACCTTCTGGCCGCCCTTGCCGGGGGTGACGCCGCCGACGATGTCGGTCCCAGAGGCCAGCATCAGCTGGGTGTGCTTGCGACCCTCCGAGCCGGTCATGCCCTGGACGATGACCTTGGAGTCAGCATTGATGAAGATTGCCACGGTGTCTGCCGCCTTTCAGTTCTGGTTGGCGGCCGAAGCCAGCTCGGCGGCCCGGCGGGCCGCGCCGTCCATCGTCTCTTCCAAGGTGACCAGGGGGTGCGCCGCCTCAGCGAGGATCCGGCGACCCTCCTGCACGTTGTTGCCGTCCAGCCGAACGACCAGTGGCTTGGACGCCTCGGAACCAAGAACCTTGAGGGCGCCGACGATGCCGTTTGCCACCTCGTCGCAGGAGGTGATGCCACCGAAGACGTTGACCAGCACCGACCTGACGTTCTGGTCACCCAGGATGATGTGCAGCCCGTTGATCATGACGTCAGCCGAGGCGCCGCCCCCGATGTCGAGGAAGTTGGCCGGTTTGGGGTGGTCTCCCGGACCCCCGAACTCTTCGCCTGCATAGGCGACGACGTCCAGGGTCGACATGACCAGACCGGCGCCGTTGCCGATGATCCCCACGGATCCGTCGAGCCGTACGTAGTTGAGGTTCTTCGCCTTGGCAGCTGCCTCGAGCGGGTCAGCCGAGGCCTTGTCCTCGAGCGCCTCGTGGTCGGGGTGGCGGAAGCCGGCGTTCTCGTCGAGCGAGACCTTGCCGTCCAGGGCCACGATGCGACCGTCAGCGGTCCTGACCAGCGGGTTGACCTCGACCAGGGTCGCGTCCTCATCCCGGTAGACCGCCCACAGCTTCTGGATGACGGCGCTGATCTCGTCCTTGATCTCCTCGTCGAAGTTCGCCGCGTCCACGATCTCCCTGGCCTTGGCGGCGTCGATGCCCACGATCGGGTCGACGGCGACCCGGGCGAGAGCCTCCGGGCGCTCGACGGCGAGCACCTCGATCTCCACCCCGCCCTCCTTGCTGGCCATGGCCAGGTAGGAGCGGTTCGCACGGTCGAGCAGCACGGAGAAGTAGTACTCCTGCGCGATCTCCGCTCCGGCGGTGACCATCACCTTGTGCACGGTGTGGCCCTTGATGTCCATGCCCAGGATCGCGCGGGCGGCCTCGACGGCATCGTCAACGGACCGAACGACCTTGACGCCGCCCGCCTTGCCACGCCCGCCAACCTTGACCTGTGCCTTGACGACGACCACTCCGCCGCTCTTGGCGCCGATCAGCTCAGCCGCAGCACGCACCTCTTCCACGGTCTCGGCGACGACTCCGGCGAGCACCGGCACCCCGTGGGCCTCGAACATGTCGCGCGCCTGATACTCAAAAAGATCCACGAGTTCATCCTCATCATTGGGTAAGACGTAGTCCCAGCGGAGCGTAGTCCGAGGGCGCGAGGCATCGCCGTCGAGGGTATGTGAGCAGGACTGGTTTCCTTGGGCCGGATCGCTGGGCAGTGTCGCTGGGCAGGTCAGTCGGCCGAGACGTTCATGCGGACCCACTCGACGATCTCCGTCGTCGTCGCGCCGGGGGTGAATACCTTGGCGACCCCGAGCTCCTCCAGCAAGGGGATGTCGGCTTCGGGGATGATGCCGCCGCCGAACACGACGATGTCCTTGGCGTCACGCTCACCGAGCAGCGCCGCGACCTTCGCGAACAAGGTCATGTGTGCACCGGAGAGGACAGAGAGGCCCACTGCATCCGCATCCTCCTGGATGGCTGCCTCGACGATCTGCTCTGGCGTCTGGTGCAGGCCCGTGTAGACGACCTCCATCCCTGCGTCACGCAAAGCCCTGGCCACCACTTTTGCTCCGCGGTCATGTCCGTCAAGTCCCGGTTTGGCCACCACGATGCGCAACGGTGATTCGCTCATGAGACGCAGACTAGTAGGGGACCGGGCGGGTTGCACACCCGGCGGAGGGGCTGGTTGACGAAGGTTCCCGCACGGTTGGCGCACCGAGCATTCGCTTGGTCAATTTCGCATAACGAACAGGTCACGCTAGCCTCGTGACTTCCGTGTCCTCTGTCGTGAGGTTTCAGCCCGTGTCCGCTCGTTCGTACGATGCTCGCCACCGCGCGTACAACGCCCGGCACAGGTCGTCCAGCGCGTCGGCAAAGCCCAGCCGCCGCCTTGCGGGGCTGGCGCTGCCCACCGCTGCGGCCGCCGCGCTGACCTTCACCGCAACTGGCGCCGCAATGGCCACGACGAGCCACTCGAACACCGACAACAAGAAGGCCGCGGCCAACGCCAGCGCCTCGTTCGTGCGCCCTGAAGACACCCGCGGACAGGCCATGGCGGCCAGTGCAGCTGCCCGCGCGCACGCCGCCGCCAGGGCGACGCGCAGCGCAGAACGTCAGGACCTTGCCGTCAGGAACCTGGCGGCCAAGCGACTGGCGAAAGCGCATGCGTGGCAGATGCCGCTGAAGAGCGTCTCACCGACGTCCAGCTTCGGCTGGCGCTGGGGGCGCCTGCACGCCGGTGAGGACTTCGCGGCTGCAGTGGGAACGAACCTGGTTGCGATGTCGACCGGCACAGTGACCTTTGCCGGCCAGGAGTCGGGCTACGGCAACCTCGTCAAGATCCGCTACTGGGACGGAACCATCACGTTCTACGGTCACATGTCCCACCTCTCGGTCAACACCGGCGAGAACGTTGACCCCGGAGAGGTTGTCGGACAGTCCGGCAACACCGGCGAGTCGACGGGGCCGCACCTTCACCTCGAGGTCCACCCGGACGGCGGGGCGGCCATCGACCCTGTCCCCTGGCTCTCCGGGCACCAGCTCACGCTGTAGTCGGAACAGGTCAGGTTTCTCAGAGCTTCTCCAGCGGCGCATAACGCAGCAGGAGCCGCTTGACCCCGGTGTCTGCCCCGAAGTCGACGTGGGCCATGGCCTTCTCCGCTTCACCCTCGACCCGCACCACCGTGCCCAGCCCGAACGAGTCGTGGCTGACCCGATCGCCTGAGTGCAGCGAGATCGCCGGGCGGTTGCCCAGAGAGCGCACACCCGGACGGCCGGCCAGTGCAGCCACCGCAGGGGCGGACGACGACCTCATGCCCGTGGTCTCGGTGCGCAGCCAGTCGATCAGGTCCGCCGGGATGTCGTCCAGGAAACGTGAGGCCGGGTTGTACTGCGGAGAGCCCCAGCCGGAGCGCACCACGGCTCTGGACAGATGGAGCCGCTCCCGGGCGCGCGTTATCCCCACATAGGCCAGGCGCCGCTCTTCCTCGAGCTCCTTGTTGTCTCCCAGGGCCCGCATGTGCGGGAACGTGCCGTCCTCCATGCCGGTGAGGAACACGACGGGGAACTCCAGGCCCTTGGCGGTGTGCAGGGTCATCAGAGTCACGACGCCGTTGTCAGCGGCCTCGGCGTCGGAGCCGTCGGGTATCTCGTCCGCATCCGCGACCAGGGAGACGCGCTCGAGGAAGTCCTCCAGGGAGCCATCCGGCTCTGACTCGTCGAACTCCCGTCCAACCGAGACGAGCTCTGCGAGGTTCTCGGCGCGGGTCTCGTCCTGCGGGTCCTGGCTGGCCCGCAGATCGGCGAGGTAACCGGTCTGCTCGACCACGGCCTCCAGTAGGCCCCCCACCCCGGAGCCGCCCTCATGCACCGTCCGCAGCGCTTCGAGCAGTGAGGTGAACGCCGTGATCGCCGACACCGACCTGGTCGCGATTCCCGGTGCGTCCTGAGGTCGCCCCAGGGCAGCGACGAAGGGGACTCGCTCGCGCTCGGCGAGGGCCGCGATACAGGCCTCCGCCCGGTCCCCGATGCCCCGCTTGGGAACGTTGAGGATACGACGCAGGTTCACCGTGTCAGTGGGGTTGGAGATGACCCGCAGGTAGGCGAGTGCGTCCTTGACCTCTCGTCGCTCATAGAAGCGCGTCCCGCCAACGACCTTGTAGGGCAGGCCAACTCGCACGAACACCTCTTCAACCGCGCGCGACTGGGCATTGGTGCGGTAGAAGACGGCGACGTCCTTGGGCTTGACACCGTGGTCGTCGCCCAGGCTGTCGATCTGGCGGGCGATGAAGGCCGCCTCGTCATGCTCGGAGTCGGCGACGTAGCCGACGATCTTGGCCCCGTCTCCGGAGTCGGTCCACAGGTTCTTGGGCCTGCGGTCCGGGTTCTTGGCGATGACCGAGTTGGCCGCGCGCAGGATCGTCTGGGTGGAGCGGTAGTTCTGCTCGAGCAGGATCGTCCGGGCGTCGGGATAGTCCTGCTCGAACTCGACGATGTTGCGGATCGTCGCGCCACGGAAGGCATAGATCGACTGGTCGGCATCACCGACCACGGCAAGCTCGGCCGGCGGAACGCTCTGGGGGTCGCCACCTCCGTGCCCGACCAGCTCTCGCACGAGCTGGTACTGCGCGGTGTTGGTGTCCTGGTACTCGTCAACCATCACGTGGCGGAAACGGCGGTGGTAGTACTCGGCAACGTCCGGGAAGGCCTGCAGGATGTTGACGGTCATCATGATCAGGTCGTCGAAGTCCATGGCGTTGGCCTGACGGAGCCGGGACTGGTACATCCGGTAGGCGTCCGCGACCATGCGCTCCTGGTGGGTTGCCTCGCCCAGACCCGCGGAGTAGGTCTCGTCGTCGATGAGCTCGTTCTTGAGGTTGGAGACCTGCCCGGAGAAGGCCCGCGGGCGGTAGCGCTTGGGGTCGAGGTCGAGGTCGCGCATCACCATCGACATGAGGCGCTGGCTGTCAGCGGCGTCATAGATCGAGAAGGTCGACTTCAGCCCCACGTGGACGGCCTCGCGACGCAGGATGCGCACGCACGCCGAGTGGAAGGTCGAGACCCACATCGCCCGGCTTCGGGCGCCGACCAGTGAGGCGACCCGGTCGCGCATCTCGCCGGCAGCCTTGTTGGTGAAGGTGATCGCCAGGATCTGCCCGGGCCGGACGTCGCGCG
>JBDTOA010000132.1:0-5749 GCA_039933475.1 Dermatophilaceae bacterium | reverse complement strand
CCACCGTTTGAGGGCCTGAATCGTGCTCAGACGGTGGTTTCGGCGCAACAAGAGGGTTCGGGCTGACGCACTGGATGCTTGCTGAGTTTGCAATTTGCTAACTGGAGCAAGCATAATGGAGCCATGACCAAGTTGCCGATCTCCGTTCACGATCTCGGGGAGTACCTGCGAGAGCAGCGCCACACGGCCCAGCTCTCGTTGCGGCAGCTGTCCGCGGTTGCGGGGATCAGCAACCCCTACCTCTCGCAGATCGAGCGCGGGCTGAAGAAGCCCAGCGCCGAGATCCTTCAGGCCCTCGCCAAGGCCCTGCGAATCTCGGCCGAGTCCCTGTACGTCCGCGCAGGCTTCCTGGAGGAGCACACCGACCCCGGTGGAGCCCCCGACCTCGACGTCACCACGGCCATCCTGGCCGAGACCCGCCTCAACGACCGACAGCGCGCAGTTCTGCTGGACGTCTACGAGTCGTTTCTGGCCGAGCCGGCGCCCAAGAAGGCGCCGCGAGCCGCGAGAACCACCAAGCCCCGCCCTGCACCGAGCAGGCCCGTGAGCAGTCCCAAGTCACACCCGAGCCCAGAACTACAGCCCACCACGAAGGAGAACAAGTCATGACTCTCGTCAGCGACATTCGCAAGACCGTTACCGACACGACCCCCGTCTACGCCGCCGTCGGGGTCACCGACCTCGCCGTGGAGAAGGTTCGTCACGCCCGTGCCCGCGCCTTTGCCGCCCGCGGCGAGTTCCACGTGAGCGTTCTGCAGGACAAGGCTGCCAAGCGCGCCGGGAAGGTCACCGAGAAGGTCACCGAGCAGGCTCGTCAGGTCGCCGACCGCGCCGAGAAGGTCGCCGAGCAGGCACAGCAGATCCCCGCACTTGCCCTCAACCAGACCCTCGAGGCAGCCGGCAAGGCGCACGCCACGTACTCCGATCTCGCTGTTCGCGGCGAGAAGCTGGTCACCCGCCTGCGCAGCCAGAAGGCCACGAAGGACCTGCTGACCCAGGCCGGCACGACCATGTCCTTCGGCAAGGGCGCGGTCACCACCGTCCGCAAGGCCGTCCGCGGCGAGGCCAAGGCAACCGAGCGCGTCGCGCGCAAGTCCGGTCCTGCCACCCGGCTGTCGACCAAGCGCACCCCCGCAGCCCGCAAGAGCACCGCAGCCGCCAAGCGTGCGACCAAGTCCACTGTCACGAGCGCCCGCAAGACGGCGACCTCGGCCACCAAGGCAGTGAAGGCCGCAGCACCCAAGATCGGCGACTGACCAAGACCTCAGCTGTCCGGTTCGGCAGCTGGGAGAGAAGGGCGCGGCCGGTGTCGTTCACTCGACACCGGCCGCGTCTTTGTCGTCTTCGCCGGGCAGTAGGCTCGCCGCCGTGAGTGAGCAACGCGTTTCCTTGTATGACGCGCCCGTGGTCGCCCACGTCGTGCGCTCCGGGTTCGTCGAGTCCGTGCATCACGGCAGCGTGGTGGCGCTGGAGGCGGACGGATCGACGTCGCTTGCCGTCGGCGACATCACCGGACCCATCTTTCCGCGATCGTCCAGCAAGCCCGTGCAGGCGTTGGCAATGCTGCGTGCTGGCCTCGACCTTGACGGCGAGCTTCTCGCCCTCGCGTGCGGTAGCCACTCGGGAGAGGCCTTCCACCTCGAGGGGGTCCAGCGAATCCTGGCCGGGGCCGGACTCAGCGAGCTGGACCTGCAGAACACTCCAGGGCTTCCCTACGGCGAGCCCCAGTACGACGCCTGGATCGCCGCCGGTGGCAAGGCGTCATCGCTGATGCAGAACTGCTCCGGCAAGCACGCGGCCATGCTCGCAACGTGTGTGGTGGCCGGGTGGGACACCACGACCTACCGGGACCCGCAGCACCCGCTGCAGCAGCTCATCGCGGCAACCCTTGCCGACCTCAGCGGCGAGCCCCCTGCGGCCGTGGGGATCGACGGCTGTGGCGCACCCGTCCACGCCGTGTCCCTGACCGGCCTGGCGCGGGCCTTCTCGCGGATCGCGGCATCCCCAGGGGGCACCGACGAAGCCAGGCTGGCGGCCGCCATACGGGGCTATCCACAGTGGCTTGGCGGGACCGGACGCGACGTCACGGCGCTGATCCGGGGCGTTCCCGGTCTGATCGCCAAGGACGGCGCGGAGAGCGTCTATGCCGTCGGCCTGGCAGACGGGCGCGCGGTCGCGGTCAAGATCGCCGACGGCGGGCAACGGGCCCGGCCGGTCGTGATGGCTGCGGCCCTGCGGCACATCGGTGTCGAAGCCAAGATCCTGGAGGAGATGGCCAGCGCCCCGGTGCTCGGGCATGGACAACGGGTCGGGTCGATCGAGGCCGTCGGGATCTGACGGCGCAGCGGACGGCAGAGGACCTGAACCCCTGAGGTTGTGAAGATTCCGATCTCAGCACCGGGCTCGGGCCGTAGGCTGTGGGCATGGACATCTTCGGGAGTCTCCAGGCGCTGATCGGGCTCGTCTTCTGGGCTGCCCTCATGGGTCTGTCGGGGTTCGGCCTGGTCGACGCTCTTCGCCACCGCCCCGACGCCTTCACCGCCGCCGGCAAGGCATCCAAGAACATCTGGCTGACTGTGCTCGGCGTGGCAGTCGCCCTGAGCCTCCTGTCCTTCCCCTACCCGTTCCAGATCACGGGGATCCTGGCCGCCGTCGGTGCGGGCGTGTATGCCGCGGACGTGCGCCCCGCGCTGCGCCGGGTGATGGGACGCGGCTCCTCGAACAACGGCCCGTACGGCCCTTGGTGAGACTCGGTACAGCCGGGCGAGTCACGTCCCGGCTGGGTGGCCCGAACGGTGAGCTCGAGCTCACGACGACGGGCTCGGGCGTGCCGTCAACGGTCTTCGCCCACGGGTCGACCGGGTCGATCGCATCGACCCGGCCGTTCGGGAGCGGGGTCGAGGGCAGCCGCACCTTCTTTCATTTTCCTGGTTACGGCGCCTCTGCTCCAGCGGTGAAACCATTGACCTACGCGGCGCTGGCGGCGGATCTGCGAGCTGTGGCCGACCACGTCCACGCGACGCGCGCGCTCGGGGTGAGCATGGGGGCGGGCGCCCTCTGCAGTCTGTTGGCGAGCACGCCGCTGCGCTTCGAGCGGCTTGTCCTCGCCCTGCCGGCGGCTCTGGACCGACCCCGGACCGACGACGCGCTGGAGGGCCTTGAGCTCGCTTCCGAGGTGCCCCTCAGCGACCGCGCCGTTCTGGCGGCGGTCATCGCGCCGGTTCTGGTCATCGCCCAGGAGCAGGATCCTGAGCATCCGGTCTGGGTGGCCGAAGAGCTGGTCGCCTCCCTGAAGAATGCGCGTCTGGAGGTTCTGCCGCCCGGCGGCATCCTCGTGCGTCACCGATCGAGGACCCGCGAGCTGATCGGCGGGTTTCTGAACGCGGAGACCACTTCGACCGAACGCGATCCGACGGAGGTGGGACAGTACTAGCGTGCCAACCCCAACCGAGCAAGGGACTGAGGACGACAATGACTGAAACCACCAACCGCTGCGACGAGATCCTGGTCGACGAACGTCCGTGGGGCCGGTTCGAGCGGTTCGCCCTCAACGAGGCCGTCACGGTCAAGATCATCACTGTGAACCCGGGCCAGCGGCTTTCGCTGCAGACCCACGAGCAACGTGACGAGATGTGGCAGATTCTCGATGGGCCCCTCGAGGTCCAGGTCGACGACCGCATCTGGGCGGCGCAGCCCGGCGAGCGCGTCTGGGTGCCGCTGGAGTCCCGGCACCGGATCACCAACAAGGGCAGCGAGCCCGGGCGGGTGCTCGAGATCGCCTTCGGGGTCTTCGACGAGGATGACATCGAGCGGCTCGAGGACGACTACGAGCGGTGACCGGTCGCCGACCCGTCGTGTGCTGAGCAATGGCCGGCCGAAATACCCTGGTTTGCCGCGGCGTTGGGACTGAGGGTCCATCTGCAGGGCCCTTGAACAGGAGAAGATGTATGCCGGCCATGCCCCAGGTTCGACGGGTCGCCATGCTCAGCGTGCACACCTCGCCGCTCGAGCAGCCAGGAACTGGTGACGCCGGCGGCTTGAACGTCTATGTCGTCGAGGTCTCCAAGCGCCTCGCCCGGCGCGGCATCGAGGTCGAGATCTTCACCCGCAAGACCGAGGGCGCTCTTCCGATGCAGGTGGAGCTGACGCCGGGTGTCCACGTACGCAACGTCATCGCCGGCCCCTTCGAGGGCCTGGGCAAGGAAGACCTCCCCGGTCAGCTCTGTGCCTTCGCCCAGGGGGTCATGCGCGCCGAGGCGGCCCGACCCGAGGGCTGGTACGACCTCGTGCACTCCCATTACTGGCTCTCCGGCCAGGTGGGCTGGCTGGCCGCGGACCGTTGGCGGGTGCCGTTGGTCCACACGATGCACACGATGGCCCGCGTCAAGAACTCCCAGCTCGCGGAGGGTGACTCGCCTGAGCCGACCGGCCGTGAGATCGGTGAGACCCAGGTCGTGGAGTCCGCAGATCGCCTGGTCGCCAACACGCAGGGCGAGGCGCGGGAGCTGATCGACCTCTATGACGCGGACCCTGGCAAGGTGCGCGTGGTCCCGCCCGGTGTCGACCTGGAGCTGTTCACCCCCGGGGACGTGGCCGCAGCAAGGGCCCGTCTGGGTCTGCCCCAGCGAGCTCACGTGCTGCTGTTCGTGGGCCGGATCCAGCCGCTCAAGGCTCCCGACGTGCTGCTGAAGGCGGCGGCAGATCTCCTCTCCCGGCGCCCTGAGCTGCGAGAGAGCCTGGTGGTCGCCATCGTCGGCGGCCCCAGCGGCTCCGGCCTGGGTAAACCCCGCGCGCTGCATGAGCTGACCCACCAGCTCGGGATCGACACCCAGGTCCGCTTCGTGCCGCCGGTCGATCGGGAGACCCTTGCCCAGTGGTACCGCGCCGCGGACCTGGTTGCCGTCCCGTCCCACAGCGAGTCGTTCGGTCTGGTCGCCATCGAGGCCCTGGCCAGCGGAACTCCCGTTGTCGCGGCTGCAGTCGGTGGCCTGCCCTTTGCCGTCGGCGACGGCGGCCTGCTGGTCAGCGGGCACCAGACGGCCACATGGAGCGCGGCGCTGGAAAGCCTGCTCGAGAACCCAGGCCGGCGAGCGGATCTGAGCCGCCTGGGTATCAAGCATGCCTCGGCGTTCAGCTGGGAGCGCACCACAGACCGGTTGCTCGAGGTTTACGCGGAGTCCATGCTCGCGCGAACCAGCTCGCTTGTCGCGGAGGCGCGGGGACTGGTCAGCGTTCCTGCGGCCGTGACTCCGTGACCGGTTCGGATACAGACTCCGTGACCGACTGCTTGCGCAGCTTCCTGGACGAGACCGGCATCGAGTGGGAGCTCGGAGGACGAGCGGGGGAGTTCGTGGTCACGCTTCCGGGGGAGCAGAAGCTCAAGACCGTGTGCTCTGTGGTGGTCGGGGAGCATTCCCTGTCGATCTCGGCCTTCGTGGTGCGCAACCCCGATGAGAACCACGCTGCGGTCTACTCGTACCTGCTGCGCCGCAACCTCGGCATGCCAGGTCTCGCCTACGGGATCGACAAGTCCGGCGACGTCTTCGTCACCGGGCGGGTGCCGCTGGCGGCGGTCGACGCGGCATACCTCGACCAGATCTTCGGCGTGGTTCTCAATGCTGCCGACGGCGCCTTCAACGAGCTGCTCGCCCTGGGATTCCTGGAGTCGATGAAGAAGGAGTGGGCCTGGCGCATCTCTCGGGGGGAGTCCACCCGGAACCTCGATGCCTTCAGGCATCTCCTCGAGTGA
>JBDTOA010000131.1:0-5752 GCA_039933475.1 Dermatophilaceae bacterium | reverse complement strand
CAAACCTAGGGATTGTGCGCCTCACCACTGGCCAAACCTAGGGATTGTGCGCCTCGTCTATAGCCAAACCTAGGGACGGCGTACTTCGCGACCGCCCGATTTGATGACCGAACACCCGCGCCCGGTCCCTAGGTTTGTCAGGTCAACACCGACACGGTCCCTAGGTTTGTCGGGTCAACACCGACACGGTCCCTAGGTTTGTCAGGCGTCGTAGTCCAGGGCCACGGTCGCGGTGACCGGGTGAGACTGACAGGCCAGCACGATGCCGGCAGCAACTTCCTCAGGCTCGAGTGCGTAGTTGCGGTCCATGCGAACCTCGCCTTCGACCAGGCGGGCCCGGCAGGTGCCACATACGCCGCCGGTGCAGCTGAACGGGGCATCCGGACGGGCACGAAGGGTCGCGGCCAGGATGGTCTCGCCTCGTGACGGCATCTCGATCACCGTCGTTCGACCGTCGAGGTTCACCGTCACCACGGCCTCGGACGGCACGCCTGGCGCCCTGAGGACCGGCTCGCCCGTGACCACAGGCACACCATCGTCATCGACGTGGAACACCTCGTGATGGACGTGGTGGGAGTCGACATCGAGGTCGGCCAGAAGCCTCTGGGCACCCTCAACGAGGCCGAACGGACCGCACAGGTACCACTCGTCGACCGTTGCGACGGGGACGAGCGAGTCCAGGATCTCCTGCAGCCGCTGGCGGTCGAGCCTCCCGCTGAACAGCTCAACGTCCTGGGCCTCTCGGGAGAGAACGTTGATCAGATGGAACCGGTCGGGGTACCTGTTCTTGAGATCCTCCAGCTCCTCCAGAAACATGATCGACGTCGGGTGCCGGTTGCCGAAGATCAGCGTCGCCCGGGACCTCGGTTCCTCGGCCAGCGCGCTCGAGAGCAGTGACATCACCGGAGTTATCCCCGACCCGGCTGCTATCGCGACGTGATGCCGTATGCCGTCCGGCTGGGTGGGGCTCGTGAACCCCCCGAGCGGTGTCATCACCTCGATCTCGTCGCCCACGACCACTTTGTCGTTGAGCCAGTTCGACATCAGGCCACCGGGAAGTCGAGCTGAGGCGATGCGAAGCTCCTTGCGCTCCAACGCTTCCGGGCGCGATCGGCAGATCGAATAGGACCGTCTCACATCCTGACCGTCAACGGTGGCCCGCAGCGTCAAGTGCTGCCCAGGCTCGAAGGCAAACTCCTGCGCGAGGTCGTCCGGGATCGCGAACGAGACCGCTACCGCATCCTCGGTGAGTCGCTCCACCTCGGTGACGGTGAGCGTGTGGAACCGCGCCCGGTGTCGCGCCGGCTTGGTCAGCAGCGAGGTCATCAGATGGTCTTGAACTCATCGAAGGGCTCCCGGCACTCGTTGCAGCGACGCAACGCCTTGCACGCGGTCGAGCCGAAACGCGAGATCTCCTGGGTGTCGTGAGAACCGCAGTGCGGGCAGGTGACCCGGCGAGTCAGCAGGGACAGCGCCACAGGCTGCCCAACGAGATCAGAGCGCGGACCAGGAGGAGCTATCCCGAACTCCAGCAGCTTGGCGCGGCCTGCCGCGGTCATCCAGTCAGTGGTCCAGGCCGGGGTGAGCCGGGTCTGCACGCTGGCCACGTAACCCGTGCGCCGGGCGGCGTGCTCAATGTGCTGACGAATGACGTCCATCGCCGGACACCCGGAGTAGGTCGGCGTGATCAGCACCGTCACGGTGCGGGCAAGGTCGTCGACCAGAACCTCGCGCAGTATGCCGAGGTCCGCGATCGTGAGCACGGGCACCTCCGGGTCGGGGATCGCGGCGATGACCGCTCGCAGGTCCACGCCCACGGCTCCCGTCGAAGCCGGCGTCGCCGGTGAGGTCACCACGAGGCACCTGGGTGTGAGCGCGCAATGTGCTGCATCTCGGCGAGAAGGAAACCCATCGGCCGCGAGTGGACTCCCTGCCTGCCACCGCGCGAGTGCCACGTGGGCGCGGCTGGCAGGGTGAGCGTGGCCTGGACGAGCGCTCGGGAGACATGGTCAAGGGCGCCGGCCCACAAGGAAGATGGCAGTGCTCCCACCCCGGACTGTGCGGCTGCAAGGCTCACGGCATCGTCCGCGAACAGCTCGCCGACGTGGGGGGCGACCCGCTCGAGCGCCTCCTGCATCCGGCGATGCGACGTCGATGTGCCGTCGCCCAGGCGAAGCACCCACTGGCTGGCATGGTCGCGGTGGTAGTTGACCTCCTTGACGGCCTTGGCTGCGACACCGGCGATGACCTCGTCCCCCGAGGTGACCAGCGCGGCATACAGCTCGCACTGGTAGGCAGAGAACCACAGCATCCGGGCCATCTCAAATCCGAAGTCCCCGCGCTCCTGCTCGACCAGGTGAACGTTACGGAACTGACGCTCGTCGCGAAAGTAGGCCAGGTCGTCCTCGGAGCGGCCAGTGCCGTCGAGATCGCCCGCCCGGGTCAGGAGGACCCGCGCCTGCCCGATCAGGTCAAGGGCGATGTTCCCGAGCGCCATATCCTCCTCGATCTGCGGCGCCCGGCTGATCCACTCCCCCAGACGCTGCGCGTAGATCAAGGCATCATCACCCAGCTGAAGGCAGTATGCCGCGGCGACCTCTCGCGTCGCAAACTCATCAATAGCGCTCTCGCTCAAAGGTATTCGACATCCTCTGGCACGTCGTAGAAGGTCGGGTGGCGATAGACCTTGTCAGCTGCCGGGTCAAAGAAGGAGTCTCGCTCGTCCGGGCTGCTTGCGGTGATGTCAGCGGACCTGACCACCCAGAGGGAGACCCCCTCCTGGCGGCGGCTGTAGACGTCCCGCGCGTTGCGTAGCGCCATCTCGGCATCGGGTGCGTGCAGCGATCCAACGTGGACGTGAGACAGGCCTCTCTTTCCACGCACAAAGACCTCCCACAGAGGCCAGCTACGTTCGGGCGAGTCTCCTTTGACTGCAGGCGTGCTCATGCGACGTACTCGTCGTGCCGCGTGCGGCTCTGCCTGTCGGCATACGCATTGGCGGCCTCACGCACCCATGCTCCCTCGTTGTGGGCACGGACCCGACGTTCGATCCGTTCGGCGTTACATGGTCCATCGCCCTTGATCACCCGAAAAAGCTCGGTCCAGTCGATGGCACCAAAGTCCCAGTGCCCGGTCTCCTCATTGCGCCTAAGGTCGGGGTCTGGCAGCGTCAGCCCGATCTTCTGCGCCTGAGGAACGCTCATGTCAACGAACTTCTGACGTAGGGCGTCGTTGCTGAAACGCTTGATGCCCCATGCCATGGACTGCTGCGTGTGCCCGCCAGGAGTGGCCGCCTCACCGGTGTCCGGTGGTCCGAACATCATCAACGCCGGCCACCACCAACGGTTCACGGCATCCTGCGCCATGTCCTGCTGCGCGACGGTCCCTCGCATCAAGGTCCACAGGATCTCGAAGCCCTGTCGCTGGTGAAAGGACTCCTCCTTGCACACGCGGATCATCGCCCGGGCATAGGGCCCGTACGAGCAGCGACACAGCGGGACCTGGTTCATGATTGCCGCGCCGTCAACCAGCCAGCCGATGGCCCCGTTGTCGGCCCATGTCAGCGTCGGGTAGTTGAAGATCGAGGAGTACTTCTGCTTGCCGGTGTGCAACATGTCCAGCAGCTCGGCCCGGTCGACACCCAGCGTCTCGGCGGCGCTGTAGAGGTAGAGCCCGTGCCCGGCCTCGTCCTGCACCTTAGCCATCAGGATGGCCTTTCGGCGTAGAGATGGCGCACGGCTGATCCAGTTGCCCTCGGGCTGCATCCCGATGATCTCGGAGTGCGCGTGCTGGGCGATCTGGCGAATGAGCGTCTTGCGATAGGCCTCTGGCATGTCGTCGCGTGGCTCGATGCGCTGGTCTGCGGCGAGCAGCTCCTCAAAGGAGGAGCCCCCGGCCGGACGCTGTTCGAGGGCTTTCGAGGCTGCCAGCAGGGCCTCCTCAACTGCCCCCGACTCGGCAGCGTTCAACGGCTCGTCCGGATCGATGAAGTCGTTGCCAGGCACCAGATAAGTATGGCGACCCCGTGCGAGCTGCGGCAAACGTGTCGAAGGAGTGTGGTCGCCCCCCGGATGGGAGGATGGGCGGGTGCCCCATGACCACAACCGCCTGCACTCCGAGGCCCATGAGCAGGCGCATGCCGCCGAGACCGGCCCCGTAGCAGACGCGAGTGCCCGCATAGCTCGTCCGAGCGATGCCCCTGCGGTCGGTCTGGTCCAGGCGGAGGTATGGCGCGCGGCCTACCGCCACATCCTGCCGACGGAGGTGGTCGAGCAGTTCGACGCGGCCAGCTTCGCCCATGTCTGGCGCAGCTCGCTGGAAAGTCCTCCGAGCCCTCGACATGTCCTGCTCGTGGCCTGTGCGGGCGAGCAGGTCGTGGGCTTCGCAGCGGTGGGACCCAGTGTCGACGCGGACGCCGACGACACGACCGGGGAGCTGTTGGCGCTGGGCGTACACCCGAACGCCCGGCGCGCCGGCCACGGCTCGCGCCTGCTCAATGCGGCGGTCGACACGCTGAGAGGCAAAGGTTTTGACAGCTTGAGCACCTGGATCCTGGCCGCTGACGAGGCCAACCGCGCTTTCCTCACCGCCGCCGGCCTCTCCCCCGACAGCGCCTTCAGGGACCGGGTCATCGATGTCGACGGTTCGGTCGCCCGCGAGGTGAGACTGACCGCCGACCTCCCTCAGCGCTGAGCCGGTTCCTCCTAGATGACGATGCCCATGCCTAAGCCCATGCCCGAGCCCCCTCTCGCTGACAAGCGGCGAAATGAGGTCTTGCGCCAAGCTCTGTCCGTCGGAGTGGCGACCGGTGCCTACGCCCTCAGCTTCGGCGCCCTCTCGGTGGCAGCTGGCCTGGGCCTGTGGCAGACGATCGTGCTCTCGGCACTGCTGTTCACCGGCGGCTCGCAGTTCGCCCTCGTTGGCATTGTCGCGTCCGGAGGCTCCGGTGCCGCGGCCGTGGCGACCTCGACCTTGCTGGGCGTCCGCAACGGCCTCTACGGCCTGGAGATGTCCCGCCTGCTCGGCGTGAGCGGGTGGCGCCGGCTGGCCGCCGCACAGCTGACCATCGACGAGTCGACCGCGGTGGGCGTCGCCCAGCCCGAGCGCTCCGCACAACGTCTCGGATTCTGGGCCACCGGGCTCGCGGTTTTCGCCTTCTGGAACCTCTCGACGATTGCTGGCGCAGTCCTGGGCAACGCCCTCGGAGACCCCAAGGTGTTCGGGCTCGACGCCGTTGCGCCGGCGGCCTTCTGCGGGCTGCTCTGGCCACGGCTGAAGTCTGGGGACACCCGCGCCGTTGCGGCCGTCTCAGCCGTCATCGCACTGGTCGTAGCCCCTCACGCGCCCGCCGGGATACCGGTTCTGGTGGCCGCCGTCGCCGCGATCGTTGCCGGCCTGCTGCCTCCTCGCGGTCGGGCCGAACGATGACTCTCTGGACCACCGTCCTGCTGGCGAGCGGGCTCTCGTTCGTACTCAAGCTTGCGGGCTACGTCGTGCCACACCACCTTCTCGACGGTCCGAGGCTTTCTCGAGTGGCGTCGATGCTGCCGGTGGCCCTGCTTTCGGCGCTGGTAGCTGTCCAGACATTCACCGGAAGCGGCGGCACCCTGACCTTGGATGCCCGCGCCGCCGGCGTCGCCGTGGCGGTGACCGCCCTGCTGCTGCGAGCGCCGTTCCTGGTCGTGGTGATCCTTGCGGCCGCAACGGCCGGCACGCTCAGAGCTCTTGGCTGGGGCTGACGCAAAGTCCCTAG
>JBDTOA010000130.1:0-5794 GCA_039933475.1 Dermatophilaceae bacterium | reverse complement strand
GTCTGGTCTACGACCCTGGCCAGCTCCGCCTCGAGGTGGTCGATGACGGGTGCGGGTTCGACCCCGCGCACGTCCGGCAAGGCAGCCTTGGCCTGGCCGGAATGCAAGAACGCGCCAGCCTGATCGGGGCCGCATTGGACATCTCTAGCCGTCCCGGCGCGTCCTGCGTCAGGCTCTATCTTCGACCCGATTCGGACTCAGCAGCCGCCGGGTGACGTGCCGCCCTGTTCCGAGCCGGGTGAGTCGGCACCTGACCGAACCCGACGGTGATGCCCTCAGTGTTCAGTTGCCACTGCCTCACGGATGCGGGACATTCAGGACCAAGGGCACCGCTGCAGAGAAATGCGGCAGCGATCGCACTACAACCGAGCACGAGACCCACCAACTGCGTCGCCGAGGACTGAACAACAGCAGACGTCGACTCAGCCGCGAATTCGCAAGCAGGGGTTACCGTTCGATTCCCACATGACTCGCTGGTACGGATAAAGGACGCTGGAGACGAGGGGGAGGGGTTTGACGCAGCCACCCTCCGCATGGCCTCCAGGCCCCTGACTCTCGGTGAGGAAGTTTGAGAGCCCGCATTTGTGTCCATGGTGGGATTCCTATCAGAGGCGCTCTTGTCACCTTTAAAGATGCTACATCCAGCCCGGAGACTCCCCCATTCACGGCGCGCGTCGCGTGCATGCTGAGCCAACGGCATCGCCGCGCCCCCCGCGCGAACCGTCTCCACCGCTGTACCGCAACGAAGTACCGCAACACCACCAACACGATTCGTTGTCCATCAGGGTTGGGTGCGGCATTTTCGTGCTCAGCGACCAACATAGCTGGGACTGCGCGAAACTCGGGACGAAGGGACCAGGCGACAACTGCCGTGCAGGGACCTCTTCCAGAACCCCGACCTCAGCCTCGCAAGAGTGCCTCCGGTCGAGTTTTCCAGCAGTTCCTGCAGCGTCATCCATTGCACCAGTTTCTCCCTGGCAGCGAGCGCCTCACCTAACGCGAAAGGGTGCTACTGAGCTGGCCGCGGCGGGCGCGCGCATGTCGGCGCTTGAGGGCACGCCGTTCGTCCTCGGACAGGCCGCCCCACACGCCAAAATCCTGCCCAGACTCGATGGGCCCTTCTAGGCAGTTCTCAACCACCTCGCAGCGACGGCAAACGGCCTTCGCCTCGTCGATCTGGAGCAGAGCGGGGCCGGTGTTCCCAATCGGGAAGAACAGCTCGGGATCTTCATCCAAACAGGCAGCGCGATTGCGCCAAGTCATAAGGTTTGGCCTCCCTAAAACGGTGTCTGAAGAGACTGCTTCATTCAAGTCAGCTCGGACGCGCATCGGCGATTTCGCTGGGCCGTACAAAGCCAACTTCAAAGTCAACGCCAAGGTCAACGCCAAGGTCAACGCCCAAGTAATGAGAGCCGCGTCACAAGGAATACAGATCGGATGGCAGGTGGGCCGCTGCTGCCGGCGCGGGATCGCCACTTCCCGGGCAGAATCGGCTATCGGACCAGCTGCTGGTGTCAAGGCCTGCAGCCATCACAGCGACTTCCATGGGCAGGGGCGGAGGCGTTGCTAGTGCAGAGGCACGGCGGCCTCGCAGGTTTGTCTGGAATGATCCGTGGGGCCCGTCCCCGCTCGCCCCTTGTCCCCCAGGTGTGGCTTGAGCGGGGACGAGCTCACAACCTGACAAGGCAGTGGCCCCTCGATCTCCTTCGAAGGGCCGCTGTCGTTCCGTCGAGGCTAAGACTCGCAAGGACTGGGACGATAGGGACTTAAGGCCCGACCCTCAAGACGGGGTTGTCTGCGAGGATTCACCCAACGCGTCCCCCGTGCCGCTGCACCCCCTGTCAGCCGCGGGGACGCGTCCCAGGTCGATGCCGAAGCGCGCTGGCAAGGATCCTCCCTCGAGGCACCCTGAGGCCATCTTTGCTGTCCGCCTGGAGCGGGAGGCATCCGGCAAGAAGACCTATGACTTCTATGCTGACGCAAACATTAGAACGCCCAGCTCGGCCTTGAAGGCAACAGCCACGGCTCACTGGAAATTCGTACGCCCCGAGGTGGATGCAACCTGCCGGCTTGGGCCGCTACGCACCGTTCGTTTCGGGACAATCAGGGATGACATCCCGCTCGACCTTTCGCATCTGCGCGTCCTATCCGGGATGGTCATGGCGAACGTCAAAGCTTGCGGCTCGGGGACAGGGGACATCATCTTGACGTCTCAGACATGTGGGCGGTTACCTCCAAAGGAACACGGGTCAACGTCACGGGCCTGGATAACGCCGGGGCTAAAGCGGCCGGAGCCACGCGGCTCAAGGTCCCGGTAGCCTCCGCCGGATGTCGAACCGTCACCATGGCGTTCCTTACCCGCGAGAAGGTGATTTACATCCAACTCCCCGGAGACCACAACGTTCCCTGGCGTTGGAAGCTGTAACCCGTTGGACGGTGCGTTCCCCCGCTGAGCCGTCCGCCAGCCCTGACCCGGTTACCACCAGCTGCGAGACTTCCGCGTTCACTGTGGCGCCCCGCGCTGCCGTGCAGTCCGCGTGCAACTAGCCGGGATCAACACAGGTCAATGGGCATCACGTGACACAACAGCACCGGAGCACTAGTCGACGGGATTAGACAGGTTTCCCAAGCTGACAGTGCGGGTTCGATTCCCGTCACCCGCTCGACACGCGAAAAGCGTTGCAACACAATGCAATTGGATACCTGACTTCCTGGTCAAGGTGGTGCCCTGGGCATAAGAATCGCCCTTCGTGCAGTCCGTGTGCCATCCGCATGCCCACGAATCCCAAGTCATCACCGGCCTCCCGGCAGTTGGTCCTAGTCAGAAGATGGAGAGGGTAGGCAACAACTGTTGTGCCGCCAGTAGCAGGCCCTCTGCGTCCTGGACACCCTTCTGAGCCTCGTCTTGGGTGGTGGTTTCGCCGGGCCCGGTGGGGTACTCAAGTTCGTTGCGTCGTCGCCTCATGGCTCCGAAGGGCCGGAACCCGTCGCCGAACTGCGCGCGGAGCGCCACCTCAACCACGTAGTGGCCGCCTGAAGTCGTTGGGCGCAGACCCTGGTGGGCGAGGATCGCGGTACCTGCGTACCTGGCGGCATCATAGGCAAGGACGTAGGCGCTGTCGGGATCCTGGTCGGCTATCTCACTTGCTGTTTCGAGGGTGCGCGAGGCCTTTTGGATGAGGTGTTCGCCGCTGGCCTGTCCCCCGATGACCTGCTGCAGCTGCTTGGTGGCGATCAGCTGCTCAATCTGGGCTTCGCCTCGGGGCCAGCGGCTCATGACGTGACCCTCAGTGCTGGGGTGACGTCGACGTTTGGTGAGGCCTTGATCTGCAGGACCAACGAGTCGGCATCGTCGGCCCACTGTTCGGGCGTCCGTATCACTGGGTTGACCTGCATGCCAAGGCGCGCCTGAGCCCGGTCGGCTGCGTCGTAGACGTCGGCCCTTTCGAGGCTTCCGACGACGAGGACGTCGACGTCGTTCGGCGGTGGACCGGCCGTGCCGTGATACCGCTCGGCCCACGAACCGTAGATCAGGACGCGCGCGGCGTTGGCCAGGTCGAACTCCTCACCGATGACCGTCTCTGGTCCGAAGGTGACTTCGAGGAGCTGGGTGAGTGGAGCTCCAGCGCGGTTGCTCAGATTCGCGCGAAGGAGCCTTGATCGCCCAAGGGTGCGGTCCCGCAGGATCCCTGCGCTGACGAGGCGCTGAGCCTCACGCTGGAGCGTGGTCAATGGCACGCCGAGTCTCTTCGCAAGGTCGGTGAGGGTGTACTCGTTCTCGGGGTGCAAAAAGAGCCAGGCGAGCAACGCTGCCTGGTGTTGGGACCGGAAGATCGGCATGAGCGCCGGAGCCTCGCTACGCATAACCGGAATATATCTCCCATTTATGGGTAGACACAAGGCTAGTTCCCCGATTGGTGAGGACTTTCTGTACTGCGTTAAAGCCGACGGCTCGCCGCCGGCGGCGCGGCTCCCCGGCGGGCATGCGGCCTCCGGCCGGTCCCGCCCACCGCCGCGATGCACCCAGACGGAGCCTGACCCAGAGCTTGTTGGGCGACCTCTTCAACTAACCAGTGACGGCGCCGTGCTTGCCGTCCGCCCGGCCCTCTCACGCCCCTGTGCCATCGCGTCCATGTACCGGGGATGCCCACCCACGGCTATGGGAAGGGCGAAGATCGCTGGAGTCTAAGCCGGGTGGGGCTTGAGGCCACGGCGGTCAGGACGACGTCCAGGCTGCTCATGGCCTTGTTGAGGTTCACCGCTTGTAACGCGGCGAAGCCGAATACGCCTATGAGCAGCGGAAGCCGGAACTCGGCCCCGCCCAGGCCGATCATCCCGCCCAGCAAGCCAACGGCAGCGCCAACTGTCACGACACGCGCTGCCGCCCCGCCGGCGAGGGGTTGCTTGGTAGTGGGCTGCGCATCGCTGGCCGAGCGCTTGAGGCTTCGGTCACCTCCGAATGGTAGACGCGGGCGAAATGGCAATCCGTAGGGTCACGGCCTGCGGACACAACTAGGCAACCGCGCCCGTCACATGGAGACCCAGGTGAAGTCCAATCTCCTAGAGACGACGAGATTCCAGCTGCTCGAGGTGGGTCGGGCAGCTGGAATCTCAAGACGGGTCCACCGTTACAGCACGGACCCTTTAGGCGCTGCGCGTCGGCCGATCACCATGACCAAACCAGGTTCGTTCAACCCAGTAGAGAAGCCGGGGTCAGCGAGGCGCATCTGGGGGCTAACGGTTCAGCCCGCGCTTTGTAGATTCATCTTGTGGCAGTCGCTACAGCGGTTGTAGACGATCTTGGTGGGGTCATTCATCTGGTAGGTGAAGATCGGGAACTTCTTCGCTCCCGGGGCGTGGCACGTCGCGCATGCCTGGCCCGGCCTCATGTTCAGGTTCTTCACCGCGAGGATCGGCGGGCGGGACTGACTTGTGGCCGTGGCGCCACTGTGACAGACCGTGCACTTCGTGTCGCCATAGTCCGCGTACATTCCCAGGTGGTTGGTACCGATCAGGCTGGTCGGGCTCAACCCGTGGCTGTCCTCTCCGGTGTTGTCTTTCGTGCTCCAGACGAACGGCATGCCGTTGGAGGCCACGCCGTCCTTGGGCGTGACAGTCACCTGAACCTGCTTGACCCACCTGTACCAAACCGGCACCTGGTAGATCTCGCTATATTGCACCGAATATCCGAAGCTCCAAGGCACCCTGACCGTGATCTGGGTATCGGTCCACGATGTTGGGATCCCAGTGTGATCGCCGAAGAGCACCGTTCCGGGGGCTCCGAAACCAGTGCCACGGATCGTCACCAGGGTTCCAATCACTCCGTGGTCAGGCGACAAGCTACTGATGACGGCACCTGTGGTCGACGGGACCGTAACCACGAAGGCCACAACCAACGAGGTACTCGGCGTGAAGAGCGCCGCGTCGGTCGGGGTGAAGACCGCCTTGTAGGAGTAGCTGCCTGCAGCCACACCAGTCAGCGCCTTGGAGGCGATACCAGCGGCGACCGGGCTGGTGCCCAGCGACGTGGTGCCGTTGAAGAACTCCACAGTGCCAGCAGCACCAGCACCGGTGACCGTGGCGGTCAGCGTCGGGCTAGCCGGCGCAACCACCGGGGAGACCGGGGTCACGGCAAGAGCCGTGGTCGTGGTGACAACCACAGGAGGAGCCGCAGTTACTACGTAAGCCACAACCAACGAGGTACTCGGCGTGAAGAGCGCCGCGTCGGTCGGGGTGAAGACCGCCTTGTAGGAGTAGCTGCCTGCAGCCACACCAGTCAGCGCCTTGGAGGCGA
>JBDTOA010000129.1:0-5845 GCA_039933475.1 Dermatophilaceae bacterium | reverse complement strand
GCCTGATCATCATCAGCCACGACGTCGAGATGCTCGACACCGTCGTCAACCGGGTCTTCCACCTCGACGCCAACCGGGCCGAGATGGACATGTACAACATCGGCTGGAGGCCCTACCTGCTCCAGCGTGAGACCGACGAGCGACGCCGAAAGCGTGAGCGTCTCAACGCCGAGAAGAAGGCCGGCACGCTGATGGCCCAGGCGGACAAGATGCGTGCGAAAGCCACGAAGGCTGTGGCTGCCCAGAACATGGCCAAACGAGCCCAGCGACTGCTGGACGGGCTAGAGGCCGAGCGGGGAGGGGACAAGGTCGCCAAGCTGCGCTTCCCTGACCCCGCCTCCTGCGGCAAGACGCCGCTCAGCGCCTCCGGCCTGTCGCGGTCCTATGGCTCGCTGGAGATCTTCACCGACATCGACCTCGCCATCGACCGCGGCTCGAGGGTCGTGGTCCTGGGCCTTAACGGTGCGGGCAAGACCACCCTCCTGCGGATCCTCGCGGGCGTCGACCAACCGGATACGGGCGAGGTCGAGCCGGGACACGGGCTCAAGATCGGCTACTACGCGCAGGAGCACGAGAACCTCGACGTCTCCCGCACGGTGCTGGAGAACATGAAGTCCGCGGCGCCCGACATGGGCGATGTCAACACCCGCAAGACGCTGGGCTCCTTCCTGTTCAGCGGCGATGACGTGCACAAGCCGGCGCGAGTGCTCTCAGGCGGCGAGAAGACCCGACTCTCGCTCGCCATGCTGGTGGTATCGGCTGCCAACGTCCTGTTGCTCGATGAGCCGACAAACAACCTCGACCCCGCCTCTCGCGAGGAGATTCTGGGCGCCCTGCGGACCTACAAGGGTGCCGTCGTTCTCGTCAGCCATGACGAGGGCGCAGTCGCCGCTCTCGAGCCCGAGCGGGTCCTGCTGCTGCCCGATGGTGTCGAGGACCACTGGGGCCCGGACTACCTGGACCTGGTCGCACTCGCCTAGGCGACAGGATCGCTAGAGTCGCAGGCGTGCCGAGCCCAGAGATGTCCCAGCCTCATGCCATGCTTCGGGTCGAGCGGGCCGGGCCGGTCGTCACGCTCACGCTGGACCGTCCCGAGCGACGCAACTCGCAGCTGCCGAGCCTGTGGGCAGCGCTGGCCGAGGTCGGTGCCGGTCTGGACACCTCCACGCGGGTGGTTGTCGTCAGGGCCGAGGGGCCGTCGTTCTCGGCGGGCCTGGATCGGGCCATGCTGACCCCGCAGGGCGCGCCGGGGGAGCCATCACTGGCGGCCCTGGCTGCCGGTGCCGGAGACGCCTTGGAAGAGGAGATCGCCCGGTTCCAGCGTGGCTTCGCGATCTGGGCCGAGGTCCCCGCGATCACCATCGCTGCGGTGCAGGGACATGCGATCGGCGCCGGGTTCCAGCTGGCTCTGGCCTGCGACCTGCGCGTTGTGGCCGAGGACGTCGCCTTCGCGATGCGCGAGACCAGCCTGGGGCTGGTCCCAGACCTGGCCGGAACCTCGCCGCTGGTGCGTGCCATCGGGTATGCGCGGGCCCTCGAGATCTGTGCCACCGGCCGGTTCGTGGGGGCACAGGAGGCGGTGGCAATAGGCCTTGCGTCGATGGCCGTGCCCCGCGACGAGCTCGACGTCGCCGTGAGCGAGCTCACGGACGCCATCCTTGCCGCACCCCACGAAGCCCTGAGGGAGCTGAAGCCCTTACTGCGCAACGCGTTGGTGGCTGCCCCGGCAGATCAGCTCAGGGCCGAGCGTGAGGCGCAGGCGCGGCTGCTCACCGCCATGGTGCAGGATTCGGGGAAGTAAGCACCGGACGGTGACGTTGTCAGACCCGACGACGATGATGAAAGCCGACCCTGCCCGCTGATCGCGGGAGAGCGGGTGGCAGAGCGGAGACTGCATGTCCATGCACGGCGGTGGCTGGGGCGCGATGCGCTCCCTGACTCGTGACTCCGCGGTGGCGCAGCGCAAGCTTGCTCCCGGAACGGCCAGACGGGTGATCAGCTACGCGGGCCCCTACAAGCGCCACATCGCCGTGTTCCTCGCGCTCGTGACCCTCGACTCGGCCCTCGTGGTCGCCACGCCTCTGCTGCTCGGCGCCATCGTGGACAGGGGAGTCCTCAAGAATGACTCCGGAGTCGTGGTTCGCCTCTCCCTGATCATTGCCGCGCTCGCGATCCTGGACGGCGCCCTGACGCTGGTTCAGCGCTGGTACTCATCGCGGATCGGCGAAGGTCTCATCTTCGACCTCCGCACGCAGGTCTTCACCCACGTCCTGCGCCAGCCGATCGCCTTCTTCACGCGGGCTCAGACCGGTGCTCTTGTCAGTCGGCTGAACAACGACGTCATTGGCGCCCAGCAGGCTTTCACCTCAACGCTCTCGGGTGTCGTCAGCAACGTCATCTCCGTGGTGTTCATCGTCGCCGCCATGGCATCCAAGTCATGGACGCTGACCCTGGGCGCGCTGGCGCTGCTTCCGTTCTTCCTGATCCCCGCACGGGTCATGGGCCAGCGCCTCGCCGGGCTCAGCCACGAGGCCATGGGCCTGAACGCCGAGCTCGGCACCCGGATGACGGAGCGCTTCAACGTTGCCGGGGCACTGCTGGTCAAGCTCTTCGGGCAGCCCCGGATCGAGGACGAGCAGTACTCCGAAAGAGCAGGCCGGGTTCGTGACATCGGAGTCAAGATCGCCCTCAGCCGCACCGTCTTCTTCGTCTCGCTGACGCTGGTCGCCTCATTGGCCACGGCACTGATCTACGGCGCCGGCGGGCTCATGGTGATCAACGCCTCGCTCCAGCTCGGTGAGCTGGTGGCGCTGGCGGCGTTGCTCGGACGGCTCTACGGGCCGCTGACCGCGCTCTCCAACGTCCGGGTCGACGTCATGACCGCACTGGTCTCCTTCGAGAGGGTCTTCGAGGTTCTGGACCTTGAGCCCCTGGTCAAGGAGGTCGAGCGCCCTGTCGCACTGCCGCAGCACCCGCTCTCGGTGGAGTTCGAGGGTGTCGGGTTCCGTTACCCGTCCGCGGACGAGGTGTCGCTGGCTTCCCTTGAGACCGTGGCCTCTGGTGACCGTCGAGCGGGGGAGTCGGTGCTGCACGATGTCACTTTCACGATCCAGCCCGGCGAGCTGGTTGCCCTGGTGGGTCCCAGCGGCGCCGGCAAGACCACGATCACCAGCCTGGTGGCCAGGCTGTATGACCCCACGATCGGTCAGGTCCGGCTCGGCGGGATAGACCTGAGGGAGGCAACTCTGGCCTCGGTGCACGACGTGGTCGGGGTGGTGACCCAGGACGCTCACCTGTTCCACGACACGATCCGGTCCAACCTCGCCTACGCCAAAGAGGGCGCCACTGAGGAGGAGATGGTCTCGGTCCTGAAGTCGGCCCAGGTGTGGGATCTGGTCTCAAGCCTTCCCGAGGGCCTGGACACTGTTGTGGGCGATCGCGGGCACCGACTCTCCGGTGGCGAGAAGCAACGGCTGGCCATCGCCAGGCTGCTGCTCAAGGGTCCCGGTCTGGTGGTGCTGGACGAGGCGACGGCTCACCTCGACAGCGAGTCCGAGCTGGCCGTCCAGCGAGCGCTCGACACCGCGCTGGCAGGGCGTACCGCTCTCGTGATTGCTCACCGGCTTTCAACGGTGCGTGGAGCGGACCAGATTCTGGTTGTGGCCGATGGCCGGATCGTCGAGCGTGGCAAGCACCACGAGCTGCTGGCCCAGGGCGGCCTGTATGCCGACCTGTACAACACCCAGTTCTCCACCCAGGCGAACCAGGAACCAGACGCAGTGAGCCTGTCCCCGTTGTGAGGACAGGAATGTGAGGGGTGCGACGTTCAGCCGCCCAGGGCGGCGCGCGCCTGGGCGATGACAGCGTCGGAGACGGCACCGGGGCCGCCCAGCACATAGATGCTCTGGATGGTGCCGGCATGGGCGCGCAGGAAGTCCGCGGTGGCCGCGCCGAGCTGGTCGGGGGTGCTGGTGAACAGCAGGGGTGATTGCTTTTCGCCGGCGAAAGGAGAGGCCGAGGCAGCATCGATGGGGTAGTCACCTCGGGCAAGGACGACACCGGCCGGGTTCCAGCCGAGGGTCTGGATGGCGAACTCCGCGACCGCGACTGCGGTGGACTGCCGGCTGTCTCCGTCGATCCGCCGGGCGGTGAGCCCCAGGGCCCGAATCTGGGACAGCACGACCTCGCTCACTGCCCCTGGTCCGCCGATGACGATGACCTGCTGGATGGGTCGGTTTCCGCCAGTCATGGAGAGCAGAGCTTTGCTTGTGGCAGTGCTCAGGACGTCTGGCTGGGTCAGCAGCAGCGGGAACTTCGTCTGGAGGGGTGACCCAAAAAGGGCGTACGCAAGCGGTGCCACAGCGAGCCCGTCATTGGCTGCCACTCCGCTCACGAGGAACGCGGTGCGCATCCCGTCAACGACCGCAGGGAGGTTCGCCTCTCCGTCGAAGGCAGTCATGGCCACCGAGGCACCCGTGGTGTACCGGTCAAGGCCGCTGTACCGGGTTAGCTGGCCCCGTAGGCCAAAGGCAGTGGTCAAGGACGTGAGCTGCTGCTCGGCCGTCCGGTCGACTGCGGCGGTTCCTCCCACCACCCAGAGCGCGGGGATTGCCAGGGACTTGATGACGTCCACGATCGGCGTGGGGACCTCGTGCTTTCTGGTGAGCAGTATCGGTCCGGTTCCGTAGTATCCCGACTGCACGTTGGCGCCAATCACGGCGTCCGGGAAGTCCGTTCCGCTGGCGATGACCGCCTTTTGCACCGACGTCGGGCTGGCGCCGAACGTGGCCCGGGCGACTGCGGCCGACGTCGCGTACCGGTCGGCGCCAAAGATCCGCTGAACCGTCACCCCCGCCGGGGCCGCCACGGACACAGCGGGCACGGCGACCAGGCTGACAACGGCGGCAAGCAGGGGGATCACAACAGTGGGTCTCGCGTGTCGCGCCATGACCAGGACCCTAGCCGGAGGGACTGCCGACACGGCTGCAGGTGTGAGCCCGTGGCCCAGGTGTCGTCGGGCTACTCGTCCTCCTCGTCCCAGATCCGCGTCTTCCGAACTCTGATTGGCGCTGGCGCCGATCCGTTGGGCTCAGCCGGCCTGCTGGGTCCTGGACCCTCGAGATACTCGCGGCGGGCACCGACCACAACCAGCACGAGGCCGACGGGGGCGGCAAACCACCACTGGAGCGCGTAGGCGAGGTGCGGCCCCTCATCGGTGTCCGGCCTCTCCAGCGGCCGAGGGCGCACGATGTGCTGACCGGGCGGCCCAACCTCTGCACGGAGGATCAGATAAGCGCCGTACAGGGGCACGCCAGCCTGCGTCTGTGCCTCGGCGAGGTTTATGGACGCGAGCAGGCCTTTCGGCATCTGTCGACCAAGGCTCGGTTCGCCGACACGCAGCCAGCCCGTCACGGTGATGTCTCCCGTGGGGGTGGCTGGCGCCGCGGCTGGATCCGCTGCGGTCCGGCCGTTGGCAATCCACCCGCGGTCAACCAGCAAAGCGCTGCCGTCGGCAAGCTTCAGGGGGACCACTACCTCGTAGCCGAAGACTCCGTTGTTCGGGCGGTTTCGCACGAGCATCAGGTTCTGGGCGGCATACCGACCGGTGGCGCTGACCAGAGTCCACTCCTGCGCGCGGGGCATCTTGACGTCCGGCCTGGGCATGGCCCTGGAAAGGGGCACAGGAGCCGCCAGGTAGTGGCTGTTGATCCGCCCTGCCCTGGCGGCCTTGTCCTCGTGCCGCCCCCACTGCCACTGGCCGAGGTAGAAGCACGCCACGGCAAACAGCGTGGCCACCGCCAACGCGGTGATCCATCGACGGGACATCACCACCCTCAGCACGCGA
>JBDTOA010000128.1:0-5916 GCA_039933475.1 Dermatophilaceae bacterium | reverse complement strand
TACCCGCAAACCTAGGCACGGTGTCGTCATCCGACCCGCAAACCTAGGCACGGTGTCGTCATCCGACCCGCAAACCTAGGCACGGTGCACGGGCCAGACCCGCAAACCTCGGGACCGTGCAGGGAGCAGACCCGCAAACCTCGGGACCGTGCAGGGAGCAGACCCGCAAACCTCGGGACCGTGCCGTGACTTCTACCGCGGGTAGCGCCGGTAGCCTCGAGCGTGATGAGCGAGCAGACCGACCACTACTTCACCGCCGAGCCGGCCAGCGCCGCGGAACGCCGGCAGCTTCGAGTGTTCCTCGCCGGTCGGGAGCTCATCGTTGAGACGGCCCCCGGCGTCTTCTGCCCCGACCGGGTCGACATCGGCACTGCGGTGCTGCTTCGTGTGGCCCCAGATCCACCTGCCGAGGGCAACCTCCTCGACCTCGGGTGCGGCTGGGGGCCCATCGCGCTCACCCTGGGCCTGCGCTCCCCTGCGGCCAGCATCTGGGCTGTAGACGTGAACCAACGAGCCCTGGGCCTGGCCCGGGACAACGCCCAGACGTTGGGAGTCGATGACTTCCACGCCGTGACACCCGACCAGGTGCCGGCCGAGATCCGTTTCGCCGCTATCTGGTCCAACCCGCCGATCCGGGTGGGCAAGGAGATCCTGCACGACATGCTCCTGACCTGGCTGCCGCGGCTGGAAGCCGGCGGCACGGCATACCTCGTGGTCCAGAAGAACCTGGGCGCGGACTCGTTGCAGCAGTGGCTAGCCAGCAAGCTCGACCCGAGCGAGCTCTCCGTCGGGCGTTATTCCACAGCCAAGGGATTCCGGGTGCTGTCGGTCCGCCGCAGCCCGTGACGGGCTTTGCTCAATTCAGGCCGGTTGACTCGACCAATGAGGACGTCCGAAGCGGCCTCAACTGAGCAAAGCGGCCTCAGGTGAGCACGAGGGTGGTGACCCCGTCGGCCACCAGGACGGCTGGACCGGCAAGCTCGACCTGCTGACCGGGCAGCGCCCGCACCCGAAGTGTGCCGCCGGGAACGTCTACTCGCCAGACGTCGGTCGCCGTATCCCCGCCCGCCCACCAACGCGTTGCCAGCGCCGCAGCAGCAGCGCCCGTACCGCACGAACGGGTCTCGCCGACGCCTCTTTCATGCACCCTCATGGCGATGTGACCCGGGCCGATCGGCCGAACAAACTCGATGTTCGTGCCGTTCTCCGGAACAGGACTCACCTCGGGGGGCCGGGTCAGGTCGAGCGAGGCCAGATCCGCCGAATCCGGCAGCGCCACAACGGTGTGCGGGTTACCCAGGTCGAGGCTCAGTCCGGGCATCGCCTCGTGTCCGTGGACCTTGACCATGGCGTCAAAGCCCTTCTCGTGAGCACCTGCGGCATCCACGATTCGCCAGGCACCGAGGTCGACGGCGATGAGCTCGCCCTCGAAGTGAACAACCCTGATGCCGCCCCGGGTCGCGATGGCGAACTCGTCAGCCGTCTCGAGGCCCTCACGGCGGAGGTATGCCGCGAAAACGCGGGCGCCGTTGCCACACATTTCGGCGGTACTGCCATCGGCATTTCGATAGTCCATGAACCATCGGGCGCGGGCACCCTGGTCACGCACGTGCTGCTCGGTCGCCATCGCCGTCGGCACGACCCTGATAACCCCGTCGCCGCCGATTCCGGCGCGTCGGTCGCTCAGGAGTCGAACCTGCCCGGGAGTCACCCCGTGGTCGCCCTCGAGATCGGCAAGCAGCACGAAGTCGTTCTCGGTGCCATGGCCTTTGGTGAATGGGAGTGCGCCCGTGTCAGTCATTGCGCACAGTGTCCCTCACTTGGGGCCGATGAGGGCAAGGGCACGCTGAGTCAGATCCGGGTCGTCATACGCGAGCCAGTGGATGCGCGGGTCGGGGCGAAACCAGGACTCCTGGCGCCGGGCGAACCTGCGGGTCGACGTAACGGTGTCCTCAATGGCCTTCTCGGCCGTGACGAGACCGTCCAGATGTGCGAGTGCCTGGCTGTAGCCAAGGGCCTTGGCCGCCGTCCTGCCTTCCCGCAGGCCGTCCGCGTCCAGCTTGCGAACCTCATCCATCAGACCTGAGGCCCACATCCGGTGAACTCGGTCGGCGATGCGTTTGTCGAGCTCTGGCCTTGGGACCACGAGGCCGATCGTGATGGTGGGCAGCTGGTACTCGCGGGTCGGAAGACTGGCTGAGAATGGGCGGCCGGTGAGCTCGATGACCTCGAGCGCCCGGACGATGCGGCGTCCATTGTTGGGCTGGATCGACTGTGCTGCAACAGAATCCGCCTCGACAAGTCGCGCGAACATGGCGTCGATGCCCTCGTGGGCGAGCTGGTCCTGAAGTCGACCACGAACTGCCGGATCGGTCGGGGGAATGTCAAGATGGTCGAGAGCCGCGCGGACATAGAGGCCCGAGCCACCGACCACGATCGGCTGGTGTCCGCGGGTGCGAATGGCTTCGATGTCGTGTCGAGCCTCCCGCTGGTATGCCGCGACGCTGGCCTCCTGCCTCACGTCCAGGACGTCGAGCTGATGGTGGGTTATGCCGCCGCGCTCCTCGATGGAGAGCTTGGCCGTGCCGACGTCCATTCCTCGGTAGAGCTGCATGGCATCGCCGTTGACGATCTCCCCGCCGAGGCGTCGGGCCAGGACGAGGGACAGACCTGACTTGCCGCTGGCCGTCGGCCCCACGACCGCGATAACTGGCATCACCGTCATGCCCGAGGGACCTCTGTTGCCGGGCGCCAGGTCGCAACGGCCCAGCCAACGCCGTACGGCGCCCCTCGCCAAAGCACCTCGCCGACCCCGTCGCCGGCTGCCGCGGTGAACAGCACCGGCCATATCAGCGCCCCGGATGCCCCAAGCTCCTGGCCCAGGGCATCGACCTCGGCCAGACCGCCGACCTGTCCTGATCCAAGCGCTGCGCAGACTTCGTCTTCATAGGCGTCGGCCCGGGGGTCCTCGGCCCGCGGCGCCTTCGGACCGTGACTCAGCGCGCCATCGGCCACCAGGATCAGCGCGACCCGCGCACTGTCATCGCGCAGGCGCTCGCCCAGAGCCGTTGAGTCCGCGCCGCTGGTCGTGATCCAGCGCGCCGTCGCCCATAGGTGGGCATGCTCAGGATGTGAGGCAATGTGGCGGCTCGCCAGATACCGGGCGACCATCAAAGGCGTCGGAAGCTGGCTGTCGGTCGTCTCATCCTCGGCCAGTGCCGGAACTGAGACGTCGCGTCCGAAGCTGCCGAACGACACCGGCCCGGCCGCCTTGAACTCCCCCGGCGGGCCCGCGCCAACAATGACCAGCTGCGCCAGCAGGGGGCCCGAAGACAGCGAGCTGGACGCCAGGGCAGCGAGATCGGAGACGACGTCGGCCACCGCCAAGTCGGCCGCGCGACGCAGGTCGTCCAGCTCGCTGGCAGCCGAGCCCATCAGCTCGGGCACGAATGCCGGTGGACCCGGAACAACAGCTGCGGCAATGAGCACGATGAGCGAGCCCCCGTCTCAGCGGCAGGTCGGGTCGGGTGTGAGGACCATCTGCGGCTGGCCGATGGATGGCATGCCGAGAGTGACCGCAGGACGACCCGAGCCGGGCACGTCCTGGAGGGCGGCCCAGGCGTCTCCACCTGCGGTTCGACGAACGTTGAAGACACCACCCTGTACACCGGAGTCAGCCACCAGGTGGTGGGGTGCGGCGCGTGTCACGGCCACTTCCACGACATCGCCGGGGCGCGGGATGTCTACCCCGTCGGGAACGGCGAAGTGCACGAGGCGGTTGTCGCGGGCTCGTCCGGAGAGTCGTGCGGTCGCCGCATCCTTGCGTCCCTCGCCCTGAGCTACGAGCACCTCAACAGTGTGCCCCTCGAGATGGCGATTCTCGGCCCACGCAATATCTTCCTGCGCGGCGAGCAGACGCTCATAGCGTTCTTGTACAACGGCTTTGGGGATCTGGTCAGGCATGGTTGCGGCGGGGGTGCCAGGGCGGATGGAGTACTGAAAGGTGAAGGCGCTGGCGAACCGCGAGGCCTTGACCACCTCGAGCGTCCACTGAAAGTCTGCTTCAGTCTCGCCCGGGAACCCGACGATGAGGTCGGTCGTGATCGCAGCCTCAGGAATGTGCCGGCGAACGGTGTCGAGAATGTCGAGATAGGTGGCGCTGCGGTAGGACCGCCGCATGGCCTTGAGCACACGGTCCGATCCCGACTGCAACGGCATGTGAAGACTCGGCATGACGTTGGGCGTGGCTGCCATTGCAAGAATCACATCTTCGCTGAATGCGGCCGGATGCGGGCTGGTGAAACGGACCCGCTCAAGTCCTGCGATCTGACCGCAGTCGCGCAACAGCTTGCCGAAAGCAAGGCTGTCGCCGAACTCGACGCCGTACGTGTTGACGTTCTGTCCGAGCAACGTCACCTCGATGACGCCCTGGGCCACCAGGGCCTCGATCTCAGCAAGGATCGCGTCGGGGCGACGGTCTCTTTCCTTGCCACGCAGTGCAGGGACGATGCAGAAGGTGCAGGTGTTGTTGCAGCCCACCGAGATGGACACAAGGGCGCTGTACGCCGAGTCGCGCCGGGCGGGCAGCGTGGAGGGAAAGACGTCGAGGCTCTCGATGATCTCGACCTCGGCGACCTTGTTGTGCCGGGCGCGATCCAAGAGAGCTGGAAGCGAACCGATGTTGTGGGTACCGAACACCACGTCCACCCATGGGGCCCTGTCGACAATCTTGGCGCGGTCCTTCTGTGCGAGGCAGCCGCCGACCGCAATCTGCATGTCGGGGTTCTTCAGCTTGGCCGGGCGAAGCTGACCAAGGTTGCCGTACAGCTTGTTGTCGGCGTTCTCACGTACGGCGCAGGTATTGAACACCACGACGTCTGCCGTCTCCGGCGGATCGGGAACAGCCGCAATGTCGACATAGCCGGCTGACTCCAGCAGGCCGGACAGCCGCTCGGAGTCGTGCACATTCATCTGACACCCGTAGGTGCGCACCTGGTAGGTCTTCATCGCATCGACAAGGGTACGTGCTGTTCGAGTGGCCAGGGGGGCAGTGCCCTGGAGAACCTCTTCAGTCGGGCAGGTGCTCGGGGGCATCCGCGATGGCCTCCCGGATAACGGCATAAGTCAGGTTCGGGGAGTAGCCCTTGCGGGCCAGCATGCCTGCCAGCCGCCGGGTCTGGACCTGGATGCCGAGACCGTGCATCGCCCGCAGCTTCTTGTCAACGAGCTCGCGCGCCCGATCGCGCTCGTCCACATCGCTGATGGACGAGAGGGCCTCCTGGGCAAGGTCTTCCTCGATGCCCTTGCTGTGCAGCTCACGGGCAAGCGCGCGCTTGGAAAGACCACGTCCGGCCTGCTGGGATCGCACCAGCATCTGGGCGTAGGCCTGGTCGTCGACCAGGCCTACCTCGGTCATCCGATCCAGGACAGCGGCGGCAACATCGGCAGGACAGTCACGCTGCGCCAGCTTCTCCTCCAGCTGCGACCGGCTGCGGGGCGCCATGGCCAGCTGGCGCAACACGATCTGACGCGCCACATCGTGCGGGTCCGGCTCCCGATCCTTCCGCTCGGGATCGGGAGCCGGCACACCAGAGCCCGAGGACGACGTGGCCGCTTCTGCCCGCGCGGGCTTCGCCGCTGCAGCCTGGCCAGTGGTCCGGTTCATCATGCCGATCAGAAGTCGACCGGCGCTTCTTTGACCGGCATGGCTTTGACTCCCGGTCCTGGAGCTGAGGCGCCCTTGGCCAGGGCGTCCTTGTCCGACAGGGCAGCAACGGGGTCGGCCGGCTTGTTGACCTGTGGCCCGACGCCGAGCTTCTCCTTGATCTTCTTCTCCAGCTCGTCGGCCAGGTCGGGGTTGTCCTTGAGGAACGACCGGGCGTTCTCCTTGCCCTGCCCCAGCTGGTCGCCCTCGTA
>JBDTOA010000127.1:0-5959 GCA_039933475.1 Dermatophilaceae bacterium | reverse complement strand
AGAAGAACCGCCGCAACAACCCTGACCGGTTGGAGCTCGCCAAGTTCTGCCCGCGCTGCTCCAAGCAGACGACGCACCGCGAGACCCGCTGACCGCTGGGTTCCTCGAGGACGAGCAGGCTCGCCGCCCGCCCTCTGGACCTGTAGCGACCGCCCCGTCACGGATGGGGCGGTCGTTTTTGTGTGTCGGCTCGCCCTAAGGTGGTCGACATGGCCGTCAACAGTGGTTTCACCGGGCGCACCTACCCGCCCACAGCCCCGTACTCCGTGGGGCGGGCCAAGATTCGTGAGTTCGCCGAGGCCGTTGGGGCTGTTGACGGCGTTCATACCGACCGGGCGCTCGCCCGTTCCCGCGGCTACGCCGACGTGATCGCCTCTCCCACCTTTGCCATCCTGATCGCCCAGCAGTGCGATCGGCAGCTGATCGAGGACCCGGAGGCCGGGATCGACTTCAGCCGGGTCGTCCACGGCGAGCAGCGGTTCGTCCACCACCGCCCGATCACTGCCGGAGACGAGATCGTCGGTGTGCTCACGGTCGACTCGGTCAGGCAGGCTGGCGGGCACGCGATGGTCACGACCCGCAGCGAGCTGTCCACTGACAAAGGCGAGCCGGTCTGCACGGCCACCTCGATGCTTGTGATCCGCGGAGGCGAATAGCTAGATGAGTGGCGCCGTGCTTTCCACCAAGGACGTCGAGATCGGTCAGGAGCTGCCCTCGCGCACCATCCACATCACTCGGGCGAGCCTGGTGCAGTACACCGGGGCCAGCCTTGACCGCAACCGCATCCACTGGGATGAACGCTTCGCGCTCTCTGTCGGGCTCCCGGATGTGATCGCCCACGGCATGTTCACCATGGGATCGGCGATCAACGTTGTCAGCGACTGGGTCGGCGACGCCGGCCGGGTCGTGGAGTACGGCACCCGCTTCACCAAGCCCGTCGTCGTTCCGTACGAGAGCGGGGTCGACGTCGAGGTGACGGGCGTCGTGAAAGCCATCGATGTCGAGACCAGGCGGGCCACGGTTGAGCTCCAGGCCATGAGTGGCACCGAAAAGGTGCTCGGTCGCGCGGTCGCCGTCGTCGTTCTCGACTGACCCCTTGACCAGACTGATGCCAGAGGAGCACGACGTCCTCCTCTCAGGCTTGACCACGATGCGGGTGGGCGGCCCGGCTGAGCGCGTGGTCACGGTGGGGACCACTGACGAGCTGGTCGATGCCATCAGGGAGGTCGACGACGCGGACGAGCCGTTGCTGGTGCTCGCCGGCGGTTCGAACCTCGTCATCGCCGACGCTGGATTCTCCGGCTCGGTGATCCACATCGCGACCCAGGGCATCACCGTGGAGAGCACGGGCTCCGATGGCACGGCCACGGTTCGGGTGGCCGCCGGTGAGGTCTGGGACGCTGTGGTCGCTCGTGCCGTTACCGAGGGGTGGTCCGGCATCGAGGCGCTCTCCGGCATACCGGGCTGCGCAGGTGCAACCCCCATCCAGAACGTCGGCGCGTACGGCCAGGAGGTCGCGCAGACCATCGTCGAGGTCCGCGCCTGGGACCGTCGCGAGCAGCGGGTCCACGCTTTCGCCAACGACGACTGCCGATTCACCTACCGCAGCTCGCTTTTCAAGGGCGAGTCGCGTTACGTCGTTCTCGACGTGGCGTTCAAGCTCCAGAAGGCCAGGCTGTCATCCCCGGTGGCCTACGCGGATCTGGCGCGGGCCCTCGGCGTGGTAGCCGGCGCGCGAGTGCCGCTGGGTGAGGCACGTGAGGCCGTGCTGGCCCAGCGCCGTCAGCGTGGGATGGTCCTCGATGCCTCAGACCATGACACGTGGAGCTGCGGCTCGTTCTTCACCAACCCGGTCATGTCCACCAGCTCGTATGCCGCGCTGCAGGCCCGCGCCCAAGCCCGGCTGGGTTCGGTCGAAGGAACCGTCGCGGTGCCACGGTTCGACGCGCCGGGCGGTCAGGTCAAGACGAGTGCGGCCTGGCTGATCGAGCGGGCCGGCTTCGGCAAGGGCTACGGTCTGCCCGGACCTGCCGCGCTGTCGACCAAGCACGCCCTTGCGGTCACGAACCGGGGGTCTGCCACTGCGGCAGACATCATGGCGCTCGCCGCTGAGATCAGGGACGGCGTACAGGGGGCTTTTGGCGTGACCCTGGTCAACGAACCGGTCCTGGTCGGCACCTCACTCTGACCTTGCTCACTTCAGGCCGGTTTGCTCAGTTCAGGCCGGTTCTGGCTGCCTAAATCGGCTCCGTGAGCGGCCTGAGCTGAGCAAAGGTCGGGGGGGTGGATCGTGGGCATCGAGCTCAGGTGGCGAGCCATTCCCCGATCTCGGCGAGCATCAGCTTCTGTGCCGAGTCCGGTGCACGCGAGCCAAGCACGGATCCCCTTGCCAAGTCGGCCAGCTCGACATCCGAGAGGCCGTGCACCCTTCGAGCAGTCTCGTACTGGTCATTCAGTCTCGAGCCGAACAACAACGGGTCGTCCGCCCCCAGCGCGATCTGCGCTCCGGCGTCGAGCAGCTGGCGTAGCGGGACCTCTGCCGCGGCGTTGTAGACCCCAAGTGCGACGTTGCTGCCGGGGCACACCTCGAGGGTGACTCCACGGCGTACGACGTCTTCCAGCACACGCGGGTCCTCGACGCTGCGGATGCCGTGTCCCAACCGGTCCGGCGCCAGCGCTGCCAAGGTCTCGCTCACTGCCTCAGCCCCCAAGAGCTCACCTCCGTGGGGCACGCAGGCAAGCCCCGCGCGACGGGCAATATCAAACGCCGGCGCGAACTCGGCTGTGACTCCTCGGCGTTCGTCGTTGCTCAGCCCGAAACCCACTACCTGCCCCACCCCTTCCCCGGCGTTTCTCGCCGCAAGCCGGGCCAGCGTCCGGGCGTCAAGCGGGTGACGGATCCGGTTTGCGGCGACGACGACGGCGACACCGATACCGATGTCCTCGGAGGCTGACCGCGCCTCGTCCAGGACGATCTCAAGCGCAGGAGTGATACCTCCGACGAAGGGTGCGTACGACGTCGGGTCGACCTGGATCTCAAGCCACCGCGAGCCTTCTGACGCGTCGTCCACTGCTGCCTCCCTGACGATGCGGCGCATGTCCGCCTCGTCCCGGACGCAGGCGCGCGCCATGTCATAGAGGCGCTGGAAGCGGAACCAGCCGCGCTCGTCCGTGGCACGCAGGAGCGGCGGCCACGACTTGGTCAACGCATCTGGGAGGCGCAAGCCGTGCTTTTCCGCCAGCACGGCCAGCGTCCCCAGACGCATCGAGCCGGTGAAGTGCAGGTGCAGGTGCGCCTTGGGCAGCAGGCCCAGGGGTCGCTCAGCTGTCAGCGCGACTCATCCTCGATGATGTGCATGGCCGCCTCTTCGGCAGATGAGCCGCCGCCGTCGATGCCAACATCGTTGGCCACCATCTCTGACTCTGTGTCCTCATGAGACCCCTCGTCGGGGGCCGTAAGGCGACCGGTGCGCCGCGAACCGACCTCGGGGTCGCCGAGGAAGTCGTCCTCTGCCGCGATCGAGTCGGGGTCATCTCCACCCACCCGGTCGGATTCCGCGAGAGGGTCCTCGAGCATGTTGCTTGGGTCGGGCACCTCATGGGCAAGCCGCTGCTCGATGCTCTCGCCCTGACGCTGCTCGGTCAGGGTCGTCCCGAAAGCGTCGACGCCGCGGGGACGTTCGGGCGGCGAGTAGCCCTCGTCCAGGAGGTCGTCGACACCGCGGTCATCGAGGGTGTCCTCGGCCTGCAGCTGGTCCTCCTCATCGAGGCTGTAGCTGCCCATAGACTCCGGGCCGGTGCTCTCCTGGTTGGTCATGCACCGACCCTATGTCGCGGGGCCGCGACTTGTGCGTCGCTGCGGGCAGGATCACTAGGCCGGTTTCTAGCGGGCCTCGCCCAGGAGCTTCTGGATCCTGGTGACGCCCTCTGCCAGCTCGGCGTCGCCTAGGGCGTACGACAGGCGCAGGTAGCCGGATGGGCCGAAGGCCTCACCAGGTACGACGGCCACCTCGACCTCGTCCAGGATCAGCGCGGCCAGCTCCGCCGATGTCGTGCAGACCCGGCCCCGGATGGTCTTGCCGAAGAGTCCCTTGACCGACGGATAGGCATAGAACGCACCTGTCGGAACGGGGCAGTGGACGCCCTCGATCTCGTTGAGCATGGCGACGATGGTGCGACGGCGACGGTCAAAGGCCACCTTCATCTCGGCCACCGCGTCCAGCGGTCCGTTGAGCGCCGCGATCGCAGCCCGCTGCGAGACGTTGGCGACGTTCGAGGTCGAGTGCGACTGCAGGTTCGTGGCCGCCTTGATGACATCGAGCGGGCCGATCATCCAGCCCACGCGCCAGCCCGTCATGGCGTACGACTTTGCTACCCCGTTGAGAACGACGCAGGTGTCAGCAAGCTCTGGAACCTCAACGGGCATGGAGACAGACTGGACACCGTCGTAGGTCAGGTGCTCATAGATCTCGTCGGTGACCACCCAGATCCCCTTGGCCACCGCCCAGCGCCCGATCTCGCGGATCTGCTCGGGGGAGTACACCGAGCCGGTGGGGTTGGACGGCGAGCAGAAGAGCAGTGCTTTGGTCTGAGGTGTGAGAGCCGCCTCGAGCTGCTCAACGGTGACCATGTAGTCCTGATCCTCGCCGGCGAAGACGTCAACCGGAGTGCCGCCGGCCAGCCTGATCGCCTCGGGATAGGTCGTCCAGTACGGCGAAGGGAGCAACACCTCGTCGCCCGGATCGAGAAGGGTGGCGAAGGTGTTGAACACGGCATGCTTTCCGCCGTTTGTCACCAGCACCTGGGCCGGGGCCACCTGGTAGTGGCTGTCTCGGAGGGTCTTGTCGACGATCGCCTGCTTCAGCTGGGGCAGCCCTCCAGCCGGCGTGTAGCGGTGGTTAGCCGGATCCTGGGCCGCCGCGACCGCGGCCGCGACGATGTAGTCCGGGGTCGGAAAGTCTGGTTCGCCTGCGCCGAAGCCGATGACCGGACGGCCCTCGGCCTTGAGCGCCTTGGCCTTTGCATCTACAGACAGAGTCGCTGACTCGGCGATGGAGCCGATGCGGCGGGAGACACGGGGACGGGACGCTGGCTCATTCACGGGACAATATTCGCAGACCTTGATCTTTGGCCGGTAGCGCGTCCGCGGGCCGGTCACTGCGGCTGGAGTCGAGTTCGCATTGGGCCGCCGACCTCGCGTATGCTCACCCACTGGGTGGTTGACGGCAACCATGCTCAGGCATGCCCCGAGGCCATCCGACACTGTATGTATTACGCACCATCACGATGCATTAGGCACAAACTGTGCGCCAACCTTCACAACCGCACATAGGGCAGTGGCTCAATTGGTAGAGCTCCGGTCTCCAAAACCGGCGGTTGGGGGTTCGAGTCCCTCCTGCCCTGCGTTATCCGACCCGACATACGTTGGTGTGGCGGCCCGTGGGCCTTGGCGCGCGGGTGCCCTACAACGAGCAGTATCGATTCAAGGAAATGAGGAGCTGTGACCGAGACGAGTACAGATACCGCTGGCTCCGGTCGCGCGCGCCGCAATACCCCACAACGGGGCAACCCGGTGAGCCGGTTCTTCGGCTCCATCGCCCTGTTCATGAGCCAGATCCTGGACGAGCTGCGCAAGGTCGTTCGTCCGACGCGTCACGAGCTGGTGACGTACACCTCCGTGGTCATCGTCTTCGTGTCCATCGTCATGGGCTTGGTATGGGGCTTCGACCAGGTGTTCGTCAAGCTGATCGCCCTGGCGTTCGGCAAGTAACATTCCCCATTCGGCAAGTAGCGTCTCCAGCCAACAACGCGATCGTGGGTCACTGCGATCGGTCAGTTCAGAAGTCAGGAAGCAGGTCATCAGCGTGTCCGAGCAGCAGACCTCCGAGGTCGTCGCCGAGCAGGCCGACGCGGACGTGGCCGAGAAGGCCGATGTCGACGTCGCCGAGCCGACTGACGC
>JBDTOA010000126.1:0-5966 GCA_039933475.1 Dermatophilaceae bacterium | reverse complement strand
GGTGGTTGTGAACTGTCGATGGTCTGATCGGCCTGCAGCACCGTCCCTAGGTTTGGGTGCTTGCGAGCCGCACCGTCCCTAGGTTTGCGTACTCGCGAGCCGCACCGTCCCTAGGTTTGCGTACTTGCGAGCCGCACCGTCCCTAGGTTTGGCCAGCCCAACCCGACACAGTCCCTAGGTTTGCGGGAGGTGGATCACTGCTGCCAGACCCCGGCCGGCGGGGTTGTCCTTCAGCGATATCGACCCGCCCGAGCGACGGAGCAGCTCTCGCACAATGGCCAGCCCGAGTCCCGTGCCTCCCGCGTCCCGGTCACGCGCGTCGTCCAGTCGGGCAAACCTCTCGAAGACGCGCTCGCGTTCCTCAACCGGTATTCCGGGCCCGTCGTCGACCACGGTGAGGACGCCGTGCCCGCCTTCGGCGCGTACGGCGAGGACCACGCTGGTGCGGGCATGGCGAACAGCATTGTCGACAAGATTGGCCACAGCCCGAGTCAGCTCCTCAGCACTCGCGATCGCGTGCACCGCTGGCCCGTCAGAGACGGAGACCGGCACTCTGGCACCGACGTAGCGCGCGGCAGTTGTGACCAACAGGGCTCTGAGATCAACGGACTCGCGCTTGGATGGAGGTCTCGCATCGCTTCCGACCCGTGCCAGCAACAACAGGTCCTCGACCAACGCCCCGAGGCGTGTCACGTCGGCGAGGAGGTCGGCGGCAAGCTGACCGCCCTCGCCGAGGTGCTGGGCTACCTCGAGCTGGGTGCGCATGCTTGCAAGAGGGCTACGCAGCTCGTGGGCCGAGTCGGCGACGAAGGCGCGTTGTCGTCGCCGGGAGTCCGCCAGCCGGTCGAGCATCTCATTGAGAGTGACTGCCAGGTCACGGATCTCGTCGGCGGACTCCGGGACCACCAGCCGCTCGTCCTGGTCGCTGCCGCTGATACGCGCAGCCCCTGATCGCAGCAGCTCGACCGGACGTAAGGTCCAGCCGATGACCCTCCAGGCGATCAACGCCATGATCAGGACCAGCGGGGGATAGGTGACCAGCAGGGTGTTGCGCAGCACGTCCTGGCTCTGCCGGATCTCGTTGACAGGAACGGCGACGATGACGCTTGACGGCGCTGACGCGCTGCCGGCGCGCAGGGCGATGACGCGCAGCGTCCCTCCCAGACCAGCTCGTGCACCTGGGACCGAGATCCGCTCTCCTGCAAGAGCTTTCGCGAGCTCAGCTGGGCGCAGCAACGGCGTCAGGCGATCGGCGCTGACCGACGCCCGGACCACGGCGCCCGAGCTGTCGACCACCTGCATGACCTGAGAGCCCGAGACTGGCAGCGGGTCCGGGACGGTGTTCTCGTCGACCATGGCGGCGACAGCTCGGGCGCTGGCGAGGGCGCCGTCATCCACCGCGCCGTTCAAGGCGACAGTCAGGACGGCATACAGCATGAAGCTGCCGAGCGCGAGGGCGAGAGCAACACCGGTGACGCCTACAGCCATGAGCCGGGCGCGCAGGCTGAGCCCCTGAAGATGCCCTCTCATGGAGCTAGTCGGTAGCCGGCTCCGCGAACGGTCAGCAGGACATCACGCCCCACCTTGCGCCGCAGATAACCGATGTAGACCTCCACTGCGTTGGGGTCGGTGTCCTGCGCCGCATCCCAGACGTTGTCGAGCAGCTCGATCTTGCTCACCACCCGGTCGGGATGACGAAGGAAGTACTCGAGCAGGGCGTACTCGCGCGGTGTGAGGGCAACCCGCGCCCCGGCCAGCTCGACCTCATGGGTGGCCGGGTCAAGGGTGAGTTCGCCCGCTGTCAGTACGGCAGGCCGGGCCGGCAGGTTGCGACGAACCAAGGCTCTGAGCCGGGCCAGGAGAACGATGAACGAGAAGGGTTTGGTCAGGTAGTCGTCGGCCCCGTAGTCCAGCCCGTCGGCCTGGTCGTACTCGCCGTCCTTGGCCGAGAGCATCAGCACCGGCACCCAGTTCTCTTCGGTGCGAAGGGTGCGGACGACGTCGTACCCGGACATCCGCGGGAGCATGACGTCCAGGACGACTGCGTCGTACTCGCCGTGGCGTGCCCGCTCGAGGCCGGTGGGCCCATCTGTGGCCACGTCGACCAGGAATCCTTCGGCAGTCAGCCCGCGCCGAAGTGCCGCCCCGAGGCGTACTTCGTCCTCCACCACCAGCAGTCGCACGGCACACAGCATTTCACGGCTGTTCCGGGCCCGTGCCATCCGAAGGCCGAAGGGCGCGCAGAGGTTCACAGGCGGCTCTCAGGGCTCGGGGTGGAGGATGGGGTCCATGAGGATCTTCGAGAGCAAGCCGGCGCTGCGATGGGCCGTCCCGGCGTTGACCGCAGTGGCACTGGTCGGGGGAGGTGCAGCAGTCACGGGGCTGCAGGGCGCTGTCGCGGGAAGCGGGCTGCCGTCTCGCACCGCGGCACAGCTGCTCGTCGATGTGCAGCAGGCGCGTCTTGAAGGAATCTCCGGGACCGTGGTCCAGAAGTCCGACTTCGGTCTTCCCGACCTTCCGATTGCTGGTTCATCTGGGGGCACCGGAAGCTCCAGCCTGACCTCCCTGATCTCCGGCACGCACACGATGCGGGTCTGGTTCGCCGGTCCAGACAAGGCCAGGATGGCTCTGCTCGGGACTTTGGGAGAGTCCGACGTGATCCGCAACGGTCAGGACGTCTGGGTCTGGGCGAGCCAGGAGAAGACTGCCAAGCACTATGTTCTGCCCACTCATGACGCCATGGGCAAGGGCACTGCGACCCCCGGCGCATCCGGCCTGCCGACCCCGACGGACCTGCCTACCTCACCCCAGGCGGCTGCGGAACGCGCCCTTGCGGCGATCACACCGAGCACCAAGGTAACGACCAGTGGTACGGCCACGGTGGCTGGCCGCTCGGCTTACGAGCTGGTGCTCGAGCCCAAGGACGCCGCCTCGCTGGTGGCGCAGGTCCGGGTGGCCATCGATGGCACCGAGCACGTACCGCTGCGGGTTCAGGTCTTTGCCAAGTCGGTTGCCGATCCGGTCTTCGAGGTGGCCTTCAACGCGGTCGACTTCGCCCGACCCGATGCAGCACAGTTCACCTTCAACCCGCCGCCAGGCACCACCGTGACCGAGTCGAAGGTGCTGGCTCATGCAGCACCGGGCGCTGACTCCAAGACGAACACCGCTGTCCCGCAAACGAGCTCGGCGGCCATGCCCAAGGTGGTCGGCACTGGTTGGGCCAGCGTGCTCGTGGTCAAGATTCCGGCGGATCTCAACGCAAGCGGTGGCGCGGCCAGCAGTCCGGGAACGACCGCGGACAAGAGCATCGCCCAGCTGATGAAGTTCGCCGACCTTCTTCCCAAGAAGTCGGGCAGCTGGGGATCGGGGCACCTCTTGGCCGGGACTGCGTTCTCCGCGCTGCTCACCGATGACGGCCGGCTCGTGATCGGGGCTGTGACGCCGGAGGGTCTGTACGCCGCGCTGGCGGGTTCGTGATTCGCGACTCGGGCACAACGGTCGGCGGTCTCGCGAAACTCGGCATCGATGAGGGCGAACTCGCTGTCGCAACGCAGGGACTGACCAAGCGGTTCAGGCAGCAGGTTGCGGTCAACGCGCTCGACCTGATGGTGCCCCGGGGTGCCGTGTACGGGTTCCTTGGCCCGAACGGCTCCGGCAAGACGACGACGATCCGCATGCTCCTCGGGCTGATCGGGGCGACGTCGGGGAGCCATCGCCTTCTGGGCAGGGCCATGCCCCACCACGCCCGGGACGTCCTGCCACTGGTGGGCTCGCTGGTCGAAGGCCCGGCCTTTCACCCGTATCTGTCGGCACGGTCGAACCTTTCAAGACTGGATTCCGTTGACCGTCATGCCGATCCGCGGACGACGAAGGTGCGCGTCGATCGTGCGCTCGATCGTGTGGGTCTTCTCGCAGCGGCGGACAAGCGGTACCGCGCATACTCCCAGGGCATGCGCCAGAGGCTTGCGATTGCCGGGACGCTGCTCGCGCCACGAGAGCTGCTCATCCTGGACGAGCCGACCAACGGGCTCGACCCGCAGGGCACCCGGGAGGTTCGCCACCTCATCGGGTCCTTGGCCGACGACGGCGCCACCGTGCTGGTCTCGAGCCATCTCCTCTCAGAGGTCGAGCAGGTCTGCACCCACATCGGGGTGATGCACGTCGGGGTGCTGCTCACCCAGGGGCCGATCGCCCAGGTGCGAGCCGTGGGTGAACCCCGGGCTCGGGTGCTCACCGATCACCCACAGGACGCCGCGCGAGTGCTGCGCCAGCTCGGGCTGACCGACGTCGCGGTCGAATCCGGTTGGGCGGCAGGCGCTTTGGGTGAGCTGGCCGCTGAGAAGATCGTTGCGGCGCTGGTGCACGACGGTGTACCCGTGACGGGGTTTGCCGTGGAGCGCCCCAGCCTCGAGGACCTGTTCGTGTCCCTGACTGGGGAGGGCTTCAATGTCAGCGGCTGACCTCGGCGCTGCGAGCGTCGAGACACACAGCAACGGCGCGACGACGCCCGCCGACCGGGGCCGGCGACACATCTCGACCCGCTTCCTGCGCTCAGAGCTCGCGCTGATCTTCGGACGCCGCCGCAACCAGGCGGGAATGGGCATCCTGGCAGTGGTTCCCATCATCATCGCCATCGCCGTCAAGGTGTCCACACCCCACCCGGGGCGGGGGCCCGACTTCTTCGCCTCGATCACGTCAAACGGGCTGTTCGTCGCGTTGGCCGCACTCACCATCGAGCTGGGCCTCTTCCTGCCGCTGGCGGTGGGGGCCATCTCCGGGGACTCCGTCGCTGGCGAGGCGAACATCGGAACGCTGCGCTATCTGCTCACGGTCCCGGTCGGTCGCACGAGGCTGCTCGCAGTGAAGTTCGCCGCCATCGCCATCTTCGCGATGGTGGCCACCGTGTGGGTGTCTCTCGTTGGCGCGCTCGCTGGGTTGGCGCTGTTCGGCGGTGGAGACATGACATTGGTGTCCGGCACCCAGATCGGGATGGGATCGGCCGTGCTCCGGGTGCTGATGGCCACCATCTACCTGGCGCTCTGTTTCACGTCCCTGGGCGCGATCGGCCTGTTCATCTCCACACTCACCGAACAGCCCATCGGGGCCACCATCTCGGTCGTCGTCATCAACGTGATGAGCTTCATCCTCGACTCGATACCGCAGCTGTCCTGGCTGCACGAGTGGTTGCCCACCCACTGGTGGATGTCCTTCGGTGATGTCCTTCGGGATCCTGTTGCGTGGGGCGACATAAATCGCGGGCTCGTTACCGCGGCCGGCTACTCCCTGGTCTTCTGGCTCGCCGCGTGGGCCCGCTTCTCCGGCAAAGACGTCACCAGCTGAGCCGCCGCGAGGACGCCCGGGCTGCTGGTGTTGAGTGGTGCCATGACCGAAAACGCTGAGTATGCGCCGAGCCCGGCAGGCTGGGTCCGCGACCAGGTCGAGCTGTACGAAGGTTCCGGCGGAAAGTCTGGTACGACGATGCGCGGCATGCCGGTGGTCATCGTGACCACCCGCGGAGTGAGGTCGGGCAAGGTGCGGAAGGTGCCGCTCATGCGGGTCGAGCACAACGGGGAGTATGCCGCCGTTGCCTCCCAGGGCGGTGCCCCGAAGAACCCCAGCTGGTACCACAACCTCGTCGCCGACCCCGACGTCGAGCTTCGCGACGGCACCGTCGTGCGAGCCATGACCGCTCGCGAGGTCACGGGAGAGGAGAAGGCGATCTGGTGGAAGCGGTGTGTTGCCGCCTTCCCCGACTACGCGAAATACCAGGCGAAGGCAGATCGAGAGATCCCGGTCTTCGTGCTGAGTCAGAGGTCGTTACCTGCGTAGGAGAGATTGAAGCTCTTGTTGGTGAGGGGGAAGTCGGGCACGATCGTGCCCGCGAGGGCCACGGGGAGCGCGGGCCAGTTGAACCACGACGGGTCCACGATCTTGGCTCGGGTCAGGCGTCCTTCGCTGTCCACCTC
>JBDTOA010000125.1:0-6038 GCA_039933475.1 Dermatophilaceae bacterium | reverse complement strand
CCAGAGGGAAAACCCAGAGGGAAAACATTGTGACGGGGCGCCGAAGGGGCAAACCTCCCCGGAACCTCTCAGGCGCCCGGACCGCACGGTCAGGCAGCTTGAAGCCACCTTCTGGCGACAGGCGGGGAGGTCCGTGACCGCCAAGGCACGACTGTGCCGCCGCGTGAGGAGCCTTCGTGACCATCGATTCCCACCCCGCCACCGAACCGGACTTCATCTCCCGACACATCGGTCCTGACCACGACGACATCGCGGAGATGCTCAAGGTGGTCGGTCAGCCCAGCCTCGAGGCGATGGTCGACACCGCTCTGCCCGCAGTCATCCGCAGCGATCGGGCGCTGCGTCTTGAGGCCGCACCAACGGAGGAAGCGGTCACCCGCGAGCTGCGCGCCCTTGCCTCGCGCAACTCGGTCCTGACGCAGATGATCGGACTGGGCTACTACGGAACGATCACGCCGGCGGTGATCAGGCGCAACGTGCTTGAGAGCCCTGCCTGGTACACCGCGTACACGCCCTACCAGCCGGAGATCTCCCAGGGACGCCTCGAGGCGCTGACGGTCTTTCAGACGGTCATCGTCGATCTCACCGGCCTGAGCACCGCCAACGCCTCGCTGCTGGATGAGAGCACCGCGGCGGCGGAGGCAATGACGCTGATGCGACGCGCCAGCAAGGCAGCGCCTGACGCCGTCCTGGTCGTTGACGAGCACGCGTTCCCGCAGACCATCGCCGTCATCCGGACCCGTGCCAATCCGCGTGGTGTTGAGGTCGTCGTAGCCGACCTGAGCACGGTCACCAGCGCCGAGTCGCTGACCGCGATCGCAGGGGGCAGGGCCGTCTTCGGGGTCATCGTCCAGTACCCGGGGGCCGACGGCGAGCTGCGGGACTGGTCTGCACTGAGCGCCGCCGCTCACGAGGCCGGGTCGCTGGTCACTGCGGCAGCGGATCTGCTTGCGCTGACCCTGGTCACCCCTCCGGGGGAGTGGGGCGCAGACGTCGTCGTAGGAAGCAGCCAGCGGTTCGGTGTCCCCATGGGCTTCGGTGGTCCGCATGCGGGCTACATGTCAGTCCGATCTGGCCTCGAGCGGACGATGCCCGGCCGCCTCGTGGGAGTCAGCATCGACGCCGATGGCAACCCGGCATACCGCCTCGCTCTGCAGACCCGTGAGCAGCACATCCGCCGCGAGAAGGCCACCTCCAACATCTGCACCGCCCAGGTGCTCCTGGCGGTGATGGCTTCCATGTATGCCGTCTACCACGGCCCCGCAGGTCTGGCCAGGATCGCCGGCAGCGTGCACGAGCACGCCACAGCCCTGGCCCAAGGCCTGCGCGAGGGTGGCATCGAGGTCGAGACCGAGCACTTCTTCGACACCATCACCGTTCATGTGCCCGGGCGCGCCCACGAGGTCGTCGCCGAGGCGGCTGCTCGCGGGGTCAACCTCTGGCTGGTGGATGCCGATCGCGTCTCGGTCAGTACTGATGAGACCACCGACCTTGAGGACCTCTCCGCGGTCTGGGCGGCGTTCGGCGTGACGGGGCTGGAGTCCGTCCCTGCCGTCCAGACGCTGACCTGGCCATCGGCGCTGGCCCGGACCTCTGACTACCTGACCCATCCCGTGTTCCAGAGGCACCACAGTGAGACGGCGATGTTGCGGTACCTGCGCAAGCTCTCGGACCGGGACTACGCCCTCGACCGGGGGATGATCCCCTTGGGCTCCTGCACGATGAAGCTGAACGCGACCACCGAGATGGAGGCGATCAGCTGGCCGGAGTTCGCAGATCTGCACCCGTTCGCCCCGCCCGCCCAGACAGAGGGCATCCGTTCTCTGATCAAGGACCTCGAAGCATGGCTGTGCGAGATCACCGGTTATGACGCCGTCACGATGCAGCCCAACGCGGGCTCACAGGGTGAGCTGACCGGTCTGCTGGCCATCCACGCCTATCACGAGGCGCGAGGCGACTCGGCCCGCAACATCTGTCTCATCCCGGCCTCCGCACACGGCACGAACGCTGCAAGCGCAGTCATGGCCGGTCTGAAGGTCGTGGTCGTCAAGACTGCCGAGAGCGGCGAGATCGCGATGGACGACCTGCGCGCCAAGGTCGAGGAGCACCGTGACCACCTCGCGGCGATCATGGTCACGTACCCCTCGACCCACGGTGTCTTCGAGGACACGATCAGCGAGCTGTGCGAGCTCGTGCACGACGCGGGTGGCCAGGTCTACGTCGACGGGGCGAACCTCAACGCGCTGGTCGGCGTCGCGCAGCCCGGCAAGTTCGGCGGCGACGCGTCGCACCTGAACCTGCACAAGACGTTCTGCATCCCTCACGGTGGCGGTGGCCCCGGAGTCGGTCCGGTATGCGTGCGCAGCCACCTGGCGCCTTACCTGCCCAACCACCCCCTTGTCCCCGAAGCCGGTCCTGACACCGGTGTGGGTCCCGTCTCGGGCGCTCCCTATGGTTCGGCGGGCATCCTGCCGATCTCCTGGGCCTACGTCCGCCTGATGGGCGGTGCCGGGTTGACCCGCGCGACCCAGGTGGCCATTCTCTCCGCCAACTACATCGCCGCGCGCCTGCGCGAGCACTACCCGGTGCTGTACACCGGCCGCGAGGGGCTCGTGGCGCACGAGTGCATCTTGGACCTGCGTGAGATCACCCACCTCACGGGAGTCGCCGTGGACGATGTCGCCAAGCGGCTCATCGACTACGGGTTCCACGCGCCGACGATGTCGTTCCCGGTTCCGGGCACCCTGATGGTGGAGCCGACCGAGAGCGAGGACCTGATCGAGATCGATCGCTTCTGCGACGCGATGATCGCCATCCGCGGCGAGATCGACCAGGTGGCCCGCGGCGAGGTGTCGGCCGCGGACAGCGTGCTGCACCATGCCCCGCACACGGCTGCCTCTCTGGTCGAGGACTGGGACCATCCCTACGACCGCAAGCAGGCCGCCTTCCCCACTGGTGTGGACAAGCTCTCGAAGTACTGGCCACCAGTTCGTCGCCTCAACGAGTCGTATGGCGACCGCAACCTGGTCTGCGCCTGCCCGCCGCCGGAGGCTTTCGAGGACTGACCCTCCGCCTCGCAGTTGGCGATGACTGGGTGTTCTTGGTTGCCAACGCAGCCGAAACCTCACAGTCATCGCCAACATCCTGGCCAGAAGATTTCCCCTAGCCGAAAGGTTAGGGGAAATCAGCGGTCAGGCGACTGAGCTGGCGGTGGCGTCGACGCGGATGCTGGACCCGGCCTGTTCCTTGATGACGTGCAGCTGCTGGGGGATTCGCTGGCGCAGCTCGGTGACGTGACTGACGATGCCGACAGCTCGCCCGCCCTCTCGAAGGGTGTCGAGCACTGCCATCACCTGCTCCAGGCTGTCCTCATCCAGTGAGCCGAAACCCTCGTCGACGAACAGCGTCTTGAGGTCAAAGCCACCGGCCTCGGCCCGAACGGCGTCGCCAAGGCCCAGAGCCAGCGCCAGAGAGGCCATGAAGGCCTCACCCCCCGAGAGTGAGGACGTCTCGCGGGACCTGCCGGTCCAGGCGTCCCTGACCAGCAGACCGAGGCCGCTGCGGGCACCCTTGGCCGCGCGGGCGTCGGTGTACTCCAAGGTGTAGCGCCCGTCGCTCATCGTCCCAAGGCGCTCGTTGGCCAAGGTTGCGATCTCGGCAAGGCGAGCGGACAGGACATAGGAGGACAACCGCATCCGGAGAGCGTTGTCGACGCTGTTCCCTGCGACACAGTCGGCCAGCTCGGAGACCAGCCGGGCTTCCTCCTCGGCCGGGCCCAGGTCAGCCAAGGCCTTGCGGACTGTGGTGGAGAGCCCTCGCAGGTCGCGCTGGGCCTGCTCCGAGAGGGTATGGCGCCGGCGGGCGTCGCCCAGGGATGAAGCGGCCTGAGCGTGTGCCTGCGCGAGTGCGAGCTCGTCGGGGACAGGCAGCTTGACCGCAGCGCTCACGTCTGGCTGGGCCAGCAATGCGGTGGCTTGTGCCCGCTGCTGCTCGGCGGCTCGCATGAGCGCCGTCAGCTCGGCGACCTTAGCGGGCGGCAACAGGCCGCCCTTCGCCTGGGTCAAGGTCTCAAACCCATTGTCCTGCAACGCTGTTGACAGTCTGATGTTCGTCGTGTCCGCATTGGCCTCGTGGGCGACCAGGTCCTGAAGGCCGGTGACGAGCAAACGCAGCTCGGCCAGTCTCTGACGATGCAGGGAGACCACCTCGGCGACCTCGTCAGCTCGCGTAGGCGCAGTGAGCTCGAGGTCGCCCGCCTGACCTGTCCCGTCCCGGCCGTTTTCCCCGTGCGCGACACGCAGGGCGGCACCCGACCTGCATCGGCACGTTCGGCCGTGGCTCGCGAGAACGCTCATGACCTCGTCCCCGGCCGCCTTTGCCTGGGCACTGGTCGAGGCGGCGAGCGACCGAGAGGATGCCCTGGCAGTGACCTTCGCCTCGACGAGCGCCGCCACCTGCTCGATCACCTGGGTGAGTGACTCGATCTGCAGCTCAGCCCCAGGCAGGGCGGCGGCCGCTGCTTTGGCCTCGTCGATGGTGGCAGCAGCCACCAGCAGGGCATCCTCGACCTCGCTCAAGGTCTGAGTCGTTTCGTCCCCATCAATCGCTGCGAGCTCCAGGGCGCGGGTCTCCCGGCCGGCCAGCTCCGCTGTGACCTTGGACCGAACCAGGCTGAGCGCGTCGGCGGTGACGGCTTGCTGACCCTCAGCGGATCGGATGTCCACCGAGCTCACGGGGTCGGTGGTCGTTGCCGGCATGGGGTGGGCGGACGAGCCGCAGACCGGGCATGGCCCGCCCGGTAGCAGGCCAGTCGCCAGCTCGGCCGCCATCCCGGCCAGCCTTCGCTCACGCAGGTCCAGGAGTCGCTCGCGGGCATCCAGCCAGAGTCGGTCCGCCGAGTCGACGGCATGCTGCAGGGTTTCCAGGTTTGCCGCCGAGCGCTTCTGGTCGGTGAGAAGCTGTTGGACCCTCGTCAGGCTCTTGTGTCTGGCCTGGAACCCGGGGAGCTCGGCCAGAGCAGTGCGGCCGGCGTCCCGGGTCACCGCAGAGGCGGCCCTGTGCGCCAAGGCCTCGGCCTGCTGGAGCCTGAGTGTCACGGAGGTCTCGTCGTCAGCGAGGGCGTTGAGAGTGTGCTGCGCCGACTGGCTGGCCAGGCTGTCGGCTCGGGCGGCCTGGGCCACAGCCTGGGCAAGTGCGTCGCTGTGGCCATCGACGAGCTCGACGACCGATTGCACAGAAGGCTTGTCAGCGCACTGGTCGAGGCCCGGGGCAAGCGGCTGGCGCAGGTCGGCGACCTTGGCCATAGCGACCTCGCGCAGCTGGTTGGCGCTCTCGGCCGAGGCCGCGAAGCCGCTGACGGCGACCGCGCGCTCCGAGAGCTCGACGGTGCTGACTGCGTCCAGGTAGGCACCCCGTTGCTCATCCAGGGCCGCCAGGCACGCCCGAGCCTCGGTCGCTGTCCGCTGATGCCTCAAGACGGCGACGCCTTGGTGGACGCCAGACTCCGTCCGCGCCACGGTGGCCGTAGCGACCTCCACGCCGGCCAGGGCCACCCCGGCACGCAGGTCGACGGCGCTCACCAGCCCGGACAGGACTGCGCCGACATCGGCGTGCGGAACCTCCGACCAGGCCGGGGCGAGGATGTCTTCGCCCTCTTCCAGCCGCAGAAGCACATCGTCCACTCGCAACAAGCCGGTCGAGAGCTCAGCCCGGGCACTACCAACGGTGGCAGCGGTCAGGCGGCGACGCTCAGCCAGCCAAGACTCGACATCGGTGAACCGCCTGGTGTCGAAGAGCTTCTCCAGCACCGATCGACGTTCTTCGGGGGTGGCACGCAGGAAGGCAGCGAACTCACCCTGGGGGAGGAGGACCACCTTGACGAACTGCTCCAGCCCCATGCCGAGGACGTCCTTGAGGACCAGTGCGACCTCGTCGTGACGGGTGCCGCGGTCAACCCAGGTTTCGGTTGCGCTCGCAGCTGCTGTTGCGGTGGCAGTTGCACTGGCACCCACCAGCTCCTCGAGGACCACCTTTGCCGG
>JBDTOA010000124.1:0-6112 GCA_039933475.1 Dermatophilaceae bacterium | reverse complement strand
CTCGAACGTCCGCTCGAACGTCCGCTCGTACATCCTCTCTAACATCCTCGATGAGGATGAATCCCGTTGCGTCGAACCACGGTTCGGCGATCCTCAGGTCGAGATCGTGACGGGTCAGAGCGCCCTGCTCGGCGTGCTGAGCGAAGGCGCGGGCGTTGACCCGCAACCATGCGTCCTCGTCCTGTCCGACGACGAAGTGACGGGACGAGAAGCCCTCCGGGAGGGTGGCGGCAGGCAGCGGACCGGCGTCGGGCAGAAGCGACCGGTACATGGACCAGAGCTCACGAACGACGACGTAGCCGTGGCGTACGGCCAGGGCGCGCCCGCCCTCCAGATGGCCGTGGGACCAGATCCGCAGACGGTGGGGGAGCGGGCCGCCCAGGGCTTCGTGGGTGGCCCGGATCAGTGCTGTGGCGACGCCCTGTCGGCGATCTGCCGGGTCAACGACGAGCTCGACGGTGGCCATGTTTGCGTGTGCTGCTGATGTGGAGGGTTCAGCCTGGTCGCTCGCGTTCCTTGCAGCAGCCTCGGCGGCGTTGCTCGCGGCCGCCTCTCGCTCGAGGTGGGCGTAGCCGGCGAGGTGGGTGCCGTCATACGCGAGGAAGTGAGCGGGCACCGTGCCGGCGTCGGCGCCGTCGCGCGCAGCGAGCCGCACCTGCTCGGACAACGGTGCGACATGGTCAACGGCCTCGGCCCTCCTGACCAGGGTCATCAGCGCGGAGAGCTGAACGGCATCCAGTCGCGCAGTCTCCAGCAGGTGCATTGCGGCATTCCATCACGCTGCGATCGATTCCCATAGGTCCAAAAGGTCTAGGCAGCGTCGTGTCCGCCTGACACCCGGCCCCCCCTCACGATTTGAGTGAGATGAGCGAGCATCTCGAACCCTGGTCGTAAGCGCCCCTGTCCGGGGCAGTCCAGTACTTATGCTGCGCGGGTGTGCGCGAGCAGGCTGGTTCCTGTTTCGTCGGGAACTCCCGCCAGCACGCGATGCGCTGGCTCGTTGTTCCCTCCACAGGCATGCCGGAGTTCTCCAGCTGACGGGCCGCCCGGGTGGCGGTCCCCGACCTGGTTGGCCGACACCGGGTTTGCTAGGTGTCGTTCGCCCCAGGCGGCGAGGTTCACGGCAGCGTTCACGTCCCGGTCCAGGACCAGGTCGCAGACGTCGCAGTGGTAGGTGCGCACGGAGAGGGGCAGTTTGGCTTTCACTGCCCCGCACCCCGAGCACGTCTTGGTGGATGGGTAGAACCGGTTGACGACGACCACCTGGCCGCCGTGTCGCACCGTTTTGTACTCGAGCTGGCGACGAAGCTCGGCCCAGCCCTGATCCGAGATGGCCGCGGCCAGGTGGTGGTTGCGCAGCATGTTCGCCACCGCGAGGTCCTCAATCACGACGACTGGGTGCGCCCGGGCCAGGCGGGAGGTGAAGGTGCCGAGCGCGGCAGCGCGTCGGGACCCGACCTTGGCGTGAGCTCGTGCGAGCCGACCAGCAGCCTTGCGCCGGTTCGCGGACCCCTTGTCCGTGCGGGAGAAGTCGCGCTGCAGGTGCTTGACCTTGCCCAGCGAGTCTCGCAGCGCCCTGGAAGCCTCGAGCTGTGCCGTGACGGTCCCGGCCGAGGTGGCCACGACCGCGGCGGTCTTCAACCCCACGTCCACACCGACGGCGGGCCCGGCCGGCGCTGTGTGCTGCTCGGAACGGCTGCGGAGCTGCCGCTCGAAGCACAGGGTCGCGTACCAATGCCCGTCCGAATGCTGGCTCACGGTCACGTTCATCAGACGCGCCCGCCCGCGGGTTACCAGCCGGCGCAGCTTGGCCTGTGCTGGGCAGGGCGCCGCGATGCGGAACCAGCCGTACTTCGCGACCCGCACACGGCCCGCCTCCAGGTGCAGCCCATCGGTGACGGTGAACCGCCGGCGGTCACGGTTCCGGGACTTGAACCTCGGGAACTTCGTCTTGCCGGACAGGAAGTCGGCGTGCGCCCGAGCGGCCGCCCTGATGGCGTAGCGGAACGTCCAGGTGGAGTGCTCACCGAACCACGGTGCGCACTCCCGCTTGGCGCCGTCCCACGCCCGGACCAGGTCGAAGAATGAGAACGGCCGGGTGCGGTCCGCCTTGGCGATGCCGTAGGACTCCTCAGCCTTCCATTGGGCGTGGTTGGCCACGATCCGCGCCAACGCCCAGTTGTATGCGAAGCGCCGCGCGCCGGCCGCCGAGAGCAGCTGCTGGGCCGAGACGTCCGAAACGTCCAGGCGTACGCGCACAGCGCCCGCCCGCATCGTCGTGGTGTCGGCCATACCCCCGATAGTGCCGGTCGCTACCGACAACGCATCTCACTCAAATCGTGAGGGGGGCACCCGGCTCAGGCGTCGGTCAGCGACTCGGTGTCGCTCGGCAGGGGCTCTGGCACGAAGCGGTAGCCGACGTTGCGGACGGTCCCGATCAGCACCTCGTACTCCAGGCCCAGCTTCGCGCGAAGCCGGCGGATGTGGACGTCAACGGTGCGGGTGCCACCGAAGTAGTCGTAGCCCCACACCTCCTGAAGCAGCTGTGCCCTGGTGAAGACCCGACCGGGGTGCTGGGCAAGGTGCTTGATCAGCTCGAACTCCTTGTAGGTCAGGTCGAGCAGCCGTCCATCGATTCGCGCCGAGTAGCTGGCCTCGTCGATGACCAGGTTGCCGGACGTGATCTGCGAGTCAGCGGCTTCGCTACCGGCGGACAGGGCCAGGGCGCCGATGGACAGACGGATACGGGCCTCGACCTCGGCCGGTCCGGCAGTCTCCAGAAGGACGTCGTCGACCCCCCACTCGGCCGTCAGTCCGGCCAGACCGCCTTCGGTCAGGATCGCCAGCAACGGCACCGAGACGCCGGTGGCGCGCAACATCCGGCACAGGGACTTGGCGGTCGCGAGCTCGCGCCGCGCGTCGACGAGGATGGCGTCGGCGACGGGTTGGTCGATCAGGGCTGCGGGCTCGGCGGGAATGATGCGCACGTGGTGGCTGAGCAGCGCCAGGGCCGGCAGCACGTCGGTGCTGGGCGCCAGTGCGTTGGTCAGCAACAACAGGTGGGCCACGTTGGCAGAATAGGTCAGTCCCATGCTGATCGGGGGGTCAATCCGCCTCATGAGACCCCGCACACGCCCAGAGACGCGGTCTGAGGGCTGCTTCGCCGAACCGCGGCGCACCAGCAGTGACGCCGGAAGTTTGGCGGGGTGATCGAGGTGACTGAACGATGCGCCCGCCGGTAATGGGAGAATGCAGCCCGTGAGCGACGCCATTCCTGAACCTCCCGCAATGACGCGGGCGCAGCTGCGCGCTGCCGAGACGGCTGCCGGTCCGGTCGTCGTCCCCGTTCCGGAGATGCACAAGCAGCTCCTCGTGACGGTGGCCGTCCTCGCGCTCGCCGCCCTGCTCACCATCTGCGCCTTTGCCGGACCGTTGTTCGTTGCCGTGGCGACCGCCCTCGCCGCCGGTGTCCTGGCTTGGGGGTGGTCAGGTCTCCTGGGGCTGCCCAGCCCGCGCGGCACGGCGTTCGTCTTGTCAGTGGGGTCGCTGGCGGCGATCGGGACCGCCCTGGCGACGCGCGAGGATCCCTTCCTGGTCTGGATGCCGGCCGCACTGGCGGGGGCAGTCATGGTCGCTTTCCTCCATCAGCTGGCCCGCCGTGACGGCCGTCCGCGTCTGGTCGAGTCCATCGCCTCAAACACGACCGCGATCGCGATCGTGGTCTCCGGCGCCTGCTTCGTGGTCCTTCCCCGCACCGTGCACGGCTCCTGGGTGATCGCGCTTGCGGCCGCCGGAATCGCGGTCTCGGCACTGACCGACCTGGTCGGCGACATGCCCCGCTTGCGCATCTGGCTGATGCCCCTGGCAATGCTGGCCGGTGGAGTCGCAGCGACCGTCGTCGCTCTCATCTCTGGCAGCGTGGGCTGGGGGACCGCAGCCCTTCTGGGACTGCTTGCCGCGGGGGTCAGCCACGCCATGCGCCGCGTACTGGCCATGCTGCCGGCGATCAGCTCGCCGCGCTCGCAGCTGGTCAGCGCCGCTGCCTCGGTACTGACGGTCGGCGTGGTGGTCTACGTCGTGGGCCGGCTGTTCGTCTGACCCTCTCCTCCCCTTGTCCCCGGCCAGTCATCTGCTCTCAGTAGACCAGCGCCTGGGCTCCACCGGCCATAACCTCCTCGACAAATGCGGCAGCACCGCGGATCAGGGTTCCCGGCAGCAGGTCGGCCTCGGTGAGGTCACGGCGGGCCGCGCACTGGCTGCACACCGTCAGGGTGCCGCCTGCGATGACGGCATCGCGCAGTGCGCCCAGGTCGCCGGCGTGAGGGAGCGAGAACTGCTCGGCGCGCCCCGGTACTGCCAGCCATGCCGACTCCCCGGTGAGCCAGAGGCTGACCTCGGCGCCACTGGCGACGGCGGTGGCGGCGACCGTGAACGCCTGCGACAGCCTTTCGGGTGACTCGATCCCGGTCGTGAGCTTGATGATCAGCTGGCGAGGGCTTCGGGGCACGGGCGGTGGCATGGGTGGTGGCATGGGTAAAGGCTACGATTAACCCCGATATGGCCTTCGAACTCGACGTGAACCTGCCCCCCGCCCTTGCTCCCCTTGCCTGGCTCGTCGGCCGATGGGAGGGCGCCGGCGTTGTCGGCTATCCCACCATCGAGTCGGCCAACTTCGGCCAGGAGATCGCCTGCTCCCACGACGGTCGTCCCTTCCTCGAGTGGCAGAGCCGGACCTGGCTGCTCGATGACTCCGGCGAGCGGGTGCGTCCGCTGGCAACCGAGCTGGGGTTCTGGCGGGTCCTCGAGGACGGCGAGATCGAGCTGCTGCTGACCCATCCCACCGGCATCATCGAGATGTATGCCGGTCGTCGTGACTCCGATCGGCCCGCTGTCCACCTGCGCACCGACGGGGTTCTCCGCAGCCCCGCCGCCAAGGAGTACAACGCCGGTACGCGGATGTACGGGCTGGTGGACTCCGAGCTGCTGTATGCGATGGACATGGCCGCGGTCGGGCAGACCCTCCAGAGCCACCTGTCGGCCAAGCTCAAGCGCGTGGGCTGAGGATCCCGGTCGTGGGATCCCGGTCGTGAGCCAGCCGGCATCGATCCTCGTCGTCTGCACCGGCAACATCTGCCGGTCGCCCTTCATCGAACGACTCCTGCAGCGCAGGCTGGACGAGCGGCGCCCAGGTTCAGAGCCGGCGATCCGGGTGCGAAGCGCGGGCACGAGCGCCATGTCGGGCTGGGCCATGGACGAGCGGGCTGCCGGGCAGCTGCTCGCCTACGGCGGGGACCCCACCGGCTTCAGTGCTCGTAGCCTCACTGCAGAGCTCGTTGCGGGGTCGGACCTGGTTCTCACTGCGACCCGCTCGCACCGAGGCAGCGTGTCGGCGCTGTATCCCAAGGGACTTCGCCGAGTCTTCACCTTCGCTGACTTCGCCGATCTCGTTGCCGGGGTCGACGGGCTGGACGCCCGTGTCGCCAACACCGATCCTCGGGAGTGGGTCGCTCACGTCACCGAGGAAGCGGCATCGAACCGAGGGCTCAGACCCCCGCTCGAACCCGCCCAGGCCGACGTCGTCGACCCGTACGGTCGCCCTGACGCGGTGTTCGCCAGCATGGCCCAGCAGGTGGTCGCCTCGATGCCGGCTGTCGTCCGCGCGCTCGCGGGCTGACATGGCGTTCTCGCCCACAGCTATTCGGCCACAACGATCCGCAACCATCGACGCGGGCGAACCCGACGGACCGGCCGGTAGGCTCGCGGGCATGAGGGACCTTGGTGAATCCCTGAGGGCCAGAGGCATGCGGCTCACTCCGCAGCGTCAGCGGATCATCGACGCGGTGCGCGATCTCGGCCACGCAACTCCGGACGTTCTCGCGGCTGCCGTCGCTCAGGACGGCGGCCCGTCCCTGTCGCTCTCCACCATCTACCGCAACCTCGAGGCGCTCGAGCAGGTTGGCGTCGTCTCGCACACCCACCTCGACCATCGCTCGCCGACCTATCACCTTGCCGACCATGCCCACCACGTCCACCTGGTCTGCCTGTCCTGCGGTGCGGTCATCGAGAGCGAGGTTGCCACCGCGGATCCGTATGTCGGGAATCTTTTGTCCCG
>JBDTOA010000123.1:0-6131 GCA_039933475.1 Dermatophilaceae bacterium | reverse complement strand
TCCCGCCGCTCATCGGTCTCGATGTGACCAATCAGTCATCGCCCCCCGGTCTGATGGTGGGGCTGGAACCTACCTGGGCACGGGGATTCTTGCGGCGCTCATCACACTCTTCACCCTGGGGATCTGCTACCCATTCGCGCTGGTGCTCCTGGAGCGCTTGCCGCCATTCCTTTCCAGCCTGCACCTCGCATCACAAGCGCCTAGTCGAGCACGGGAGCCCAACCATTTGGATCGGCACCCGAGGGTCACTATTCACTCGGCATGGACACCTGGGATTCGAACGCGCCAATCATCGTGCGACGAGGAAGCGTGTTCGGGTGTTCTTTCTGGCGTTCGGCGCGGCGCACGGCGACGAGGAGCCGGAGCGCTGCCTGCGAGCGTTTCCGGCTTGCCGCGAGGACACGCTGGGAGGGCATCACGGCTACTCGGTGCGCAGGTTCGCCGGTGCCGAGGCTTGCACCAGTCGGGGTGCAACGGCTCCAATCGCGATGCGGATCGCCGCGCAGGTCAGGCCAACCGTGAGCGCCACCTGCCCGCTCACGACCAGCAGCCCTGCCAGGTTCACCATCGGGGTTCCGGTCGAGTCCGCAGACGCCACGCCGACCGCTCCCGCCACAACGGCTCCGATCAGCACGCCACCGACGGACAGGGGCATTGCGGTGAGCATCGCCTCCCGACGCAGCGCGTCCCGCAGGACCGATACCGGGGTTCCGGCAGCGACCAGAGCTGCGAGGACCCTGCGCCGGTCCACGAGGGACTCGGCGGCGTGCACCGCCAGCGTGCTGGCAGTGACGAGCAGGACCAGAATCAGCGCGGCGCCCACCAGGGCAAACGAGATCACGAAGAACGGGTCGATGAAGCTGCTGTTGCTGTAGAAGAAGACGCCCACCTCCATCACGGCTGTTGCGCCGGACGCGATTCCGATGGCGCCGACCGCTGCGGCAGCCCGGCCGGCCGGACGCGGGTCGCTGACGAGGTGGCCGGCGGCGATCAGGGTCGCCGGGTCGGAGGTGCGTCGCGCAGCGCGCTGACCTGAGCGGAACGCGACCCACGGGCCGAGGGCAACGACCCCCAGCACAACCAGCAGTATGCCGGCCATCACCGCTGCCTGACCGCGACCGAACACTCCGCTCGCGGCGACGGCTACGGCGGCCAGACCCGTGCCGACCAGTAGCAGGCCCCACGGGCGAGGTGCAGGCCGTCCCACTCGGCGGCTGACGCCCAGGGGTGAGGCGACCAGGTGCCGGGAGGCCAGGGAGCCAGTCGCCACACCGGCTGCGGCGACCACGGCCACCACAGCCACCATCTGCCACCACGAGGGGGTCACTGACCTCGGTATCAGGGCCAGGGTCTGGGTCAGGGCGCCGCCGCCGTAGCCCGGGTGGATGCCCGTCCCGCCGAACACCTCTCGAAGCAAGACGAACACCAGTGGCCCTGTCAGGGCCCCTAGGGTTACCGGCAACCCCACCTCGATGGCGCCGATCCGGCGTACCTCCGCCGGCGTCGCCCCGGCAAGTCGCAGTGCTGCAAGCCGCCGCTCCCTTTTGGCGGTGCCTAGACGGACCACCTGGTTGAGCATCAGCAGCAGCGGCAGCACCAGCAGCGTCGTGGCGAACGCCGTACCCCAGCGCAGGCCGGGCTCGGCGACGAGGGAGAACAGCGCCTCGACCGGCTGACTGGGCAGCAGCAGCATGGTCAGGGCCACGAGCACCAGGGCAGTCGCGACAGCGGTGGTCCCGGCGAGCAGGGCCGCGCGCGGCCAGCCTGCGGATCGCAGAAACGTCCACGCGATCCAGCGGGTCATGACCGGACCCCTGCGGCGGTGAAGGCGCCGTCGACCAGCACGACCTCGCGGTCGGCGTGCGCGGCGACCCGGTTGTCGTGGGTCACCAGCACGACGCTGGCCCCCCGCTCGCGGGTCGTGGACAGCAGCACGTCGAGCAAGGCCTCGCCGCCGACGGTGTCCAGCGCCCCGGTCGGCTCGTCCGCGAATACGACCTGAGGACCCGTCACCAACGCCCGGGCCAGGGCAGCCCGCTGTGCCTCGCCACCGGAGAGCTCGCCCGGCAGCGCGGTCGCCAGCTTCCCCACGTCCAGGCGATCGAGCCAGGCGCGGGCCGCGGTGCGAGCGGCGGACCGGTCATGGCCTTCCAGGAGCAACGGCAGCGCCACGTTCTGCTCCACGGTCAGCTCCGGAACGAGCTGCCCGAACTGCAACACAATGCCGAACTCGCGGCGACGCAGCCGGGTGCGAGGTCCCTCGGCGAGGTCATCAAGGCGCTGCCCGGCGTATCGGACCTCCCCCGCCTCAGGGCGCAGGATCCCGCTCAGGCAGTGCAACAGGGTGGACTTGCCCCCGCCAGAAGGACCTGTCACCGCAAGCACCTCCCCGCGCGCCAGCTCGAGCGAGACACCGCGAAGCGCCTGGGTGCGACCGAAGGACTTCTCCACCGCTCGTGCCGACAGGATGAGCTCGGTCATGTGCGTACCTTTCCTTTGGGCGCTACCCGCGCCGCGGCGGTCTCGAGCCATCGGAGGTCAGCATCGAGATGGGCGATCGTGTGGTCCAGGGCGATCTGAGCGCCGAGCTCGACCGCGACGGACTGCGCCTGGATGAGCACGCGCATGCGGGCCATGTGTTGGGCTCGCTGACGCCCGAGAAACCCGGCAGCATCGGTGCCCAGGTGCAGCGCCGTGATCGTCTTGCGCACCAGCTCATCGGCTGCGTAGGGGCCGGCCGGCTCCACCAGCTCCAGCCACTCGGACAACGCACACCGGCCCTCTTGGGTCAGCGCGTACACGGTTCGCTCCGGCCCACCGCCGTGCGCCGTCTCGGCGATCTCGACCTGCCCGTCGCGCTCGAGTCGCGCGAGTGTGGCGTACACCTGGCCATAAGCAAGCGGCTTCGCCCCCGGGAAGCGCAGGTCGTGCTCACGCTTGAGGTCGTATCCGTGTGCAGGACCCTGAGCGAGGATCCCGAGAAGCGCATCGCCAACTGACATGGAAGCCACTATACACACAATGAATACACTCAGCGAATAGCAGTTTCAGTTTTTCAACTCAATGTGGAGCGCCCCTCGTAACCACGCTCGACGATCTGCGCGGACGCATCCAGCAGCTCCTCGGGACGGACGGCCTCAAGCTAAGTCAGCTGCCCCAGAACTCCCGCAGCACCGGGACCGTGGCCCTTCCACGCACCATGTGCGTCTGCCCGGGCAGTTCGCGCAGGGTTCCCTTCGGCAGCGCGGCAGCGACAGCGGCCTGCGCGTTCTTCATGTACATCGGGCTCTTGCCGCCCACGATCACCAGGGCCGGGACCGTGACACCGGACAGGTAGCCGGCCGGCAGCGGCTCGCCCTGCTGGTGCTCCAGCACGAGCGCGTAGTCGTTGGGCAGCGTGTGCGCGACGCCGCAGAGCTTCTTCCAGACCGGCATCACGCGCATCATCATCAGCCCGAACGCCGGCACGCCGACCGTGCGCATGAACAGCTTCACCGCATCGCCCGGCCGGCTGGCAGCGATCAGCTGCTGGGTCTGCGCGCCGAGGTTGGCGTCGTTAGGGGCGTGGGTGTCGTCGACGATGAACGGAGCTTCGTACAGCGCGACCATCCGTACCGAGACACCCGCCCGCAGCGCCTCGAGCACCAGCACCGCCCCTGACGAGGCTCCGATGACGAGGACACCCGGACCAGCTGCGCTCAGCACGGCAACCAGGTCCTCGACCTCACGGTGCACGGCGTAGGGCGACGAGCCTGGACCGCTCTCGCCCCGGCCGCGTCGGTCGTAGGCGAAGACGGTGTAGTGCTCGGAAAGCAGCGGGGCCAGAGCCTGGGCGGTGCCCATCGCGCGCTGGCACAGCGCGCCCTCGACGACGACGACAGCCGGTCCGGTCCCGGTTACGTCGTACGCGATCGCGGTGCCGTCGGCGGAGTCGGCAAAGCGGGTGCTGCTCGTGGCGGTCACGGTGGTCATGATCTCTCCTGGGTCGGGGTCTCTCACCAAACGTCGAACAGGTCAACCGGATTTCGACACGCGCGTCAGGTTCTCGTCGGCTCGCCGCTGCAGTACTGCGCGCTCGGCCTCGTTCCGAGTGCGGGCGGCTGCTTCGGTGAAGGCATCCGCTGCGTCGGTGTGCCGGCCGGCCCGCTCGAGCAGGTCGCCGCGAACACTTGGCACGAGCGGCGAGTCACCGAGCTGGTCGGCGTCCAGTTCGTCGAGCACGGCGAGCCCGGCGCCCGGGTCGAACGCCCGGCCGTGGGCGACCGCGCGGTTGACCTCGACGATCGGTCCCGGCGCTGTCTGGGCGAGGACGTCGTACAGCCTCGCGATCTGGCGCCAATCGGTGTCATCGGCTCGCCCGGCGCGGGCGTGCTGCGCGGCGATCGACGCCTGTATGAAGTACTTCCCGACCGGCTTCCCGCGCGCTGCGAGCCCCTGGGCTTGCTGTAGGGCGGCCAGCCCGCGCCGGATCAGCATCTGGTTCCACCGTGTCCTGTCCTGCGCCTCCAGGAGCACCGGAGTACCGTGCTCGTCCAGCCGCGCGCCGATGCGGGAGCCCTGGATCTCCAGCAGCGCCTGGAGTCCAAGCACCTCGGGCTCCTTGGGTGCAAGGGCGGCCAACATCCGGGCCAGCCGCATCCCCTCGTTGGCCAGGTCCGGCCGCATCCAGTGCTCGCCGGCAGCGGCCGAATACCCCTCGTTGAAGATGAGGTAGATCACGGCCATCACGTCGTCGAGGCGTTTGTTGCGGTCCGGACCAGTGGGCAGGTCGAAGTCCGCTCTGACCTCGGAAAGCGTCTTCTTCGCTCGGGAGATCCGCTGGCCCATGGCGGACTCGGCGGCCAGGAAGCCCCGGGCGATCTCGCTGGTGGTCAGGCCCCCCACCAGGCGGAGCGTGAGCGCCGCCCTGGACTCCGGGGTCAACGAGGGGTGGCAGGACAGGAAGATGAGGCGCAGGACGTCGTCCTCGATGTAGTCGACCTGGGCGTCGAGGTCGGGCACCTGCTCCTCCTCTCCTAAGTGGGCATGTCCGAGCTCCTCGGTCTTGCGGCGAAGGCTGTCGGCGCGGCGAAAGTGGTCGATCCCGCGACGCTTGGCCGTGGTCATCAGCCACGCTGCGGGATTGTCCGGTACGCCGGTCGCGGGCCACTGCTCGAGCGCCGCCACAAGCGCGTCCTGCGCGAGGTCCTCTGCAAGCTCGACATCACGGGTCATTCGAGTGAGGGCGCCCACGAGTCGGGCCGACTCCGCCCGCCACGCGGTAGTGATCGCCTCGGTGGTTGCGGTTTCGGCTGACACGTTCTGAGCCTATGAGACCGGCCGCCGCCCGAACGGCGGCGCCCGGTCTCGTCAACCCGTGGTTCAACCCGTGGTCTGGGGTAGATCAGGCGTCGGTCGCCTCCGGAGGCGCTTCGGAGATCTGACGAAGGGTGGCGACCATGGAGCACTCGGGCCAGTACTTCGCGTGCAGCTCGGCGAACTCCTGCTGGCCGGCGACGGCCTCCTCAAGGGTGTCGTACTGCAAGATGGCGAACCCACCGACGACTTCCTTGGCCTCCGCGTACGGTCCGTCGACTCGGGACGTCTCGCCCTGACGGACGACGAAGTTGACGGAGTCCTCCGTGCCGAACAGGCCACCGCCGTCGAGGAACACGCCCTTGGCGGCCTGCTCTCCGATGTAGCCGTCCATCGCATCCACAAGCGCTTGCGGGGGCGCGCCGGAACCTTCTTCCATCCTCACGAATCCCATGAATCGTGTCATCTCGCCAGTCCTTCCGGTTGGGGGGCGTTGCTCTGTCGCACGTACGTCGAACAACGGACGAGCTCTTCGACATCAACTCACAAAGTTATCTTTGAACCCTGCAGGGATACAGGTTTGTGGGCGCCTGGTTCGAGACGGCGCGTCGAATCTTTGTGCGTCGCTGCAGGAACAAGGGATCGAGAAGTGCCCTGGCAACGCACGCCGCACCAGCGTGACGTCCCATCACGCAACGCCATGCCTCGAGGTGCATCAGTTGCCTAGACGATCCAGGGCTCCTGCTGCTCGCTACTCGTGAGTCGTGCCGAGCGGATTCAGACGTTGAAGCGGAACTCCACGACATCGCCGTCAGCCATGACGTAGTCCTTGCCCT
>JBDTOA010000122.1:0-6170 GCA_039933475.1 Dermatophilaceae bacterium | reverse complement strand
ACCCGCCCCGCCGGACAACGGCGAACCCGCCCCGCCGGACAACGGCGAACCCGCCGTCGAGTCCCCTGAGGACCCGGCGAAGCGCTAGGCCGGGATCGACGCCATCAAGGCCACCAGCTGCGCCTCGCCTGGAAGATCCGGAAACACCGTCTCCCCCGTGCCGGCGTAGTAGAACGCCCCGTCGACCTGATCCCGGGCCAGGCCCCGAAGCCGAGCGAACGCGAGACAGTAGGCACCCAGCTGAACTGCACGCACCCTGGCTTTCTCACCGGTTGGCCGGACGCCGGTCTTCCAGTCCACGACAGTGAACCCGCCACCCGCACGAGGGAAGACCGCGTCGATCCGGCCTCGTATCGCCATCCCGGCGACAGTGGTCTCGATGGCGATCTCGATGGCCTCCGGAGTGCGACAGGACCATTCACTGGCCAGGAACCGCTCCTTCATGAGCGGAAGCTCCTGGTCGCCGGCAGGGTGTTCGTCGGCGCTGCCCGGAAGGTCCATCACGTCCACGAACGCGGCCTGGGAGAAATGCTGCTCGACCCAGGCATGAAAGGCAGTACCGCGCCTGGCAGCCAGTGCCGGAGGTGATGGCATCGGCCGGCGAAGGTCCCGAGCGAATGCCTGCGGGTCATCAGCGAAGGACACGACCCCGGAGGCCGACAGGTGTCGTGGAACTCTTACCTCAAGGTCCGCGGGGTGGGCTGCAGCATCGCGTTCGGCCAGCAGAATCGCGAGGTCGCGTTCGCGCCCGATCGGGCGCGACACCCCCTCTGGGCGCCCGCGAGCATCCCGACGTTCAGCGCCATCCTGCGGGTCAAGGTCGGCCCAGGCGTGGCGCACCATCTCCGCGGCTTCACTGAGCTGGACCCGCCTGCCGGCCATCGGGTCAGCAGGCCAGATGGCCCCCACCGACTCGCTCTTACGCGGGTTGGCTGCCTTCGCTCCGTCCTCCGGCTCGGGCATCGGCTCCCACTGCTGCAGGCTCATGCCGAGCTCGGTGCGCTCAACGAGCTCACTGAGGAATCTGGAGGTAACCCGCGGCGTGGTGGGCTCGGCCCACACCGGTGCGGTCAGCAGCAGCTCGCGGCGGGCACGGGTGAAGGCCACGTAGGCGAGACGGCGCTCTTCGTCGATGCCGTGCTCGCCACCGGCCCGGATGAAGTCGACGATCTCGGACTCCAACGTGGCGAGGTCAACGGCCGATGCCCATCGAAGCACCGGCAGACCGTCGCGGTCCCCACGGAGGTCGTACGGGACCCCTGACAGACCCCCCACCCAGCCCTTGTCACCGGGCGGGGTCATCCGCCACGCCCCGTTCTTGTACGCCGTCCCCGAGCTCGAGCGCGCCGGGAAGGTGCCCTCGACCAGGCCAGGGACGGCCACGACATCCCATTCCAGCCCTTTGGCCGCATGCACCGTGAGCACCTGGACAGCGTCGGTGGACACCTCGATGGATCCCTTGTCCAGCCCGCGTTCCTCGGCCTGCGCGGCGTCCAGCCAGGACAGGAAACCGCCCAGCGTGGGCCGTTCCGCGGAGCTCGAGAAGCTGGCCGCGACGTCGGCAAAAGCGTCGAGGTGGGCTCGCGCCGTAGTCGGAGTGTGCTCTGGGCGGGACATCACCTCGATGTCCAGACCGAGAGCGCGCTCTGCCTCGCCGGCGAGGTCGGCCAGGGGCATGCCCGTCAACGAGCGCAGCTGTCGGATCACCTCACGAAGTCGGTGCAGGCGCTGCAGGGCTGCCTCCGAGATACGCGATCCGCCTGAGGTGGCCCATTCCGATGAGGGCAGGTCGTCGAGAGCCTCGATGATGCTGAGGTGGTCAGCGCTATCTGGAGCCTGGTCCTTGACTGGCGCATGGGTCTCGCCTGGCGGTCGAGCCGCGTGTCGACGCTGGAGAACGCGTGACCAGGCCGCCAGCCCGTCGAGATCTGCGGCGCCGAGCCGGCACAGCGGCCCGGTGAGCAGGCGCATCAGCCTGTCGCCACGGCTTGGGTCCTGAACCACCCAGAGCAGCGCCACGATGTCGCTGACCTCGGGGGTGTTCAGCAGCCCGCCAAGGCCCACCACCTCCACGGGAAGACCGACAAGCTCGAGCGCTTCGATCACTGCCCCGAACTGTGAGCGCTTGCGGCACAGCACCGCCGCTGAGACCCCTGTCGGACGGCCGCGCGGATCGAGCCAGTGGTGGGCGACCCAGGCCGCCAGATGAGCCGCTTCATCCTCGGTGGTGAGCAGCCGGGCCCCGAGCAGCCTCCCAGCTCCGGCCTCGGGCCGAGGTCGCAGCACCTCGACGTCCACGCTCGACCGGCGGCGCAGGGGATCGGACGTGATGTTCGCCGCGGCCAGGATGGCGTTGTCGTTGCGCCAGCTCGTCGAGAGGGGCAGTACGTCGGCGTCGCCGTCCCCGTCGGCGAACTCGCGCGGGAAGCGGGTCAAGGTTGTCGCGCTCGCCCCGCGCCAGCCATAGATGGACTGGTTCGGATCGCCCACTGCGGTGACCGGCACGGGCTCGCCGACCTGGACGAACAGGTGCCTCAACAGAACGAGCTGCGCCTCGCTGGTGTCCTGGAACTCATCGAGCAGGACAGCCCGGAACCGTTGCCGCTCCATCGCACCGATGTCCGGGAACCGCTGGGCCAAGGTCGCCGCAAGGGCCATCTGGTCCGAGAAGTCCAGGGCGTCGCGGCTCCGCTTGAGGCCAAGGTAGCCGTCGACGAGGGGCAAGACCTGGCGCCGGGCCTTCAGCGCCCTCAAAGCCTCGGCGACAGCCTTGGGAAGATCTCGCGCCTTGCTGTCGCCCTTGGGCAGACCGCCCACCCTGGCCTCGAACCGGTCGATAAGCACCGCCAGATCCTGGGGCGCCAGGAGGTGCTCAGCCATCTCACCGGCGAGGTCGACGACGGCGTTGATGACGGTCGACGCGGCGAACGGGACGTCATCCATGGGTCCGTCATGACGCTCGACGACCTCAGCCGCGAACTGCCAGGCGGCGGCCTCGGAAAGCAGTCTCGACTCAGGCTCGACCCCGAGTCGCAGCGCATGCTCTCCAACGAGGCGGCCGGCATACGAGTGGTAGGTCGAGACCGTTGGTGTGCCGCCGAGAACCTCGGCGCCATCGGGCTCCTCGGCAGGTGTCCACATGCCGACGTGGCGCAGCCGGCGCAGCCGACGCCCAATGCGCTCGGCCAGCTCGGTTGCCGCCTTGCGGGTGAAGGTCAGGCCGAGGACCTGGTCGGGTTCGACGTAACCGTTGGCCACGAGCCAGACGACCCGTGAGGCCATCGTCTCCGTCTTGCCGGAACCGGCACCGGCCACAACGAGGAGCGGGCGCATCGGTGCCTGAATGACGGCGAGCTGTTCGGCGGTCGGCGCCGGGTTGCCAAGGGCCTGAGCGATCGAGAGCGCTGAGTGCTGCATTGTGTGACCCGGCATCAGATCATCTTGCCCTCGGGCTGGGCCGGGCAGCTTGACCTGACCGCGCAGAAGTTGCAGGCGAGTCCGAGCGTGGCCGGGAAGTCGCTGCCGGCCATGCCTTCGGCCGTGTCGGTGACCAGTTTCTGCGCCCATGCCGGGTCGTTGTCCGCTGAGAGCGGCAGCTGCTCCTGCAGCGTGGTCTTCACGCCAGCCGCCTTCCCGACCTGCAGCAGCGCCGCCCCCGCGGAGACGGCGCCAAGATCAGCGAAGGCCCCGTGCTCGACAGCGACCTGGTAGGCCCCGAGCTGGGCGTTGTGCGGAAGGTCGCTCTTGGATGGTTTGCTCGAGCCCGTCTTGAGGTCGACGACCCGCAGGGCGCCCTTGGCGTCGCGCTCCAGACGATCGACGCGACCCCGCAACGAGGCGCGGCCGATCTGCACCTGCAGGTCGAGCTCGACGCCGACCCGTTCCCAGCCGCTGGTCGCGGACTCGTCGAAGTACCGGGCCAGGCGGGAGACCATCATCTGGGCCTCGGAGAGTGCCCGACGCGACACCCAGCCCTCGGGTAGCCCCAACCTGGCCCATCGGAGCTCAACCTCCGCGCGCAGGGCGGCCTCGTCGACGTCCCCGAGCTCGGCGGCGATGTCGTGCACGAGGGTGCCGATGCTGGCCGCGCCGACGCCAGGACCGTCTCCACCGCAGGAGGAGAGCAACCAACGCAACCGGCAGTCGCTGAAGGTCTCTATGCGTGAAGGTGACACCGAGATGCTCTCGCCCGCCGCACGCAGCGGGCGGTCGTCGCTCAACGCCGTCAACGCCCACCACGAGGACGGGTCAGCCCCTCGGACGTGCGCGGCCGCGAGCCGTGCGAGCTGCCCGGCGGCGGTATGTCGGTCGGTCACCGTCGCGCCGATGACCACCTCGCGCCGTAGCTCGGCAACGAGCCCGGCGAGGGTCATGAGGCGCGGGACCTCGCTGAAGGCCCTGAGCTCATCGCCGGCGTCGGACTCTTGCGGCGGGTCGACGATATCGAGGTAGGCAGATGGCTGCTCGTCGTCACTGCGCACGGCCGTGACCAGCAGCCGCTCGGACGCTCGGCTGACGGCGACCAGGAAAAGCCGGTTCTCGTCATAGCGAACAGCCGCCTGGGCCGCGCGCAGGGACTCCCCCCGCCCGGTGATGACATCCACCAGCCGCTCCGAGCCCAGGAGGGACCCCCGCAACCGCAGGTCGGGCCAGACGCCCTCCTGGACACCGGCAACGACGACGAAGCGCCACTGCCGTCCTGCGGCACCGGCAGGGGTCAGCAGTGCGACGGCGTCATCACTGGGGGCACGGGCCACCAGGGTGTCGCCGGCGACGTCCTGCCCCCGGATGTGCTCGAGGAACTCGCGCGGCCCCATCTGCGGCAACCGGTCGACATACTTGGCCGCTGCGTCGAAGAGGGCGACGACGGCATCGAGATGACGGTCGGCGCGGGCACCGGAGGGGCCACCACTGAGTGCCACCCGCCGCCAGCTCTCGCCGAGCCCGGTCGCGTCCCACATGGCCCAGAGCACGCTCTCGGCCGTCACTCCCGGCGCCCAGTGCGGCCCGTCCCCGTCGTCGACCAGGCGCGCTGCACTCACGCCGGCAGCGATCGCCTTGGCAACCCGGCGAGCCGGCGCCCCCTCAGAACCCAGCAACCCCAACGCATCTGGGCTGAGGAGGCCTTCGGCGAGCAGCTGGTCACTGGTGCGTCGGCCTCCGCCGTCCAGCTCTTCGCGACGAAGTGACCTGCGCAGTCGCCTCAGTGCGACAGCATCGGCGCCACCAATCGGAGAGAGAACTGCGTCGACCGCAACCTGGGCCTCGATCGGGTCCGGTCTGCCCGTGGCCAGGTTCAGGGCCACCTCGAGCAGCGCGAGCAGAGGACGAACCGCGACCTCGTCGCGGACGGCGATCTCGGTTGACGGCACGGTGACCGGCACGCCAGCAGCCATGAGCACCCGGCGCAGCGTGCTGGTCCGTCCCTGACCGCGCACGATCACGGCCATCTCTGACCACGGCATCTGGTCGAGCAGGTGCGCCTGTCGCAGCTCCGTCGCGATCAACGCGGCCTCCTGCGAGGTGGCACGCAGGAGACGAACGTCTGCCCGCCCGCCGGCACGCACGTGCTCGACCTCGCGGTGCGCCCCTCCTCCAACCGCACCGATGCGCCGGGTCACCCGCCGGGCCACGGCACGCAGCGCCATCGGCTGCCGGTGGGACGTCGACAAGATGATCGTGGGGCCGTCCCCGAACCGGGCATGGCCCGCCCCCAGGATGCGCGGGTCGGCGCCGCGGAAGGTCTGGACGGCTGCGTCGGGGTCGCCGATGAGCACGAGGTCGACATGCGGGGCACGAACGACCTCGAGGAGCCGGGCTGCCGAAGGGGTGAGCTCCTGGGCGTCATCGACCACGATCAGGGCAAGCATCGAGGCCAGACGATCGCGGGCCAGGGGGTCTTCCTCGATGAGGTCGGCGGCGGCACCCAGGATCCACGCCGGGTCGTAGGAGCCCGGACGAGACAGAGCCGTGACCTCGTCGTACTCGGCCAGGACCTGTGCTGCCGCAACCCAGTCGGGCCGTTCGTGAGCAAGACCGAGTGCCGCGAGGTCGCCCGCCTCAAGGCCTCTCTCGACGGCTCGCATGAGCAGGTCCCTCAGCTCCGTGCGGAACCCCCGGGTAGCCAGGGCTGCATGGATGTCCGGAGGCCAGTCCGGGCCCTTGCCCTC
>JBDTOA010000121.1:0-6210 GCA_039933475.1 Dermatophilaceae bacterium | reverse complement strand
CACGGGAGGGCGACGGCATGTCTTGGATCGGTGATCACGGCTGGCTGGCATGGGTAGGTCTTGCCCTCGTCCTTGGTGCGATCGAGGTCGTCAACGTCGCGTTCGTCTTCCTGATGCTGGCCGGTGGTGCACTCGCAGGAGCTGTTGCGGCCGCCTTCGGTCTACCCCTTGAAGCACAGGTGATTACGGCCGTTGTCGTATCAGTCGGCCTGCTGCTCGGGGTGCGTCCCATCGTCAAGAGCCGCTTCATGGTGCCGGACCGTCGTGACATCGGCGCCATAGCCCAGGTGGGCCGCTCGGCTCTGGTCCTGCAGACCGTCACCGAGCACGACGGCAGAGTCAAGCTCGGGGGCGAGACCTGGTCGGCGCGAACCGCGCCCGACAGCGCAGCATGTCTGCCCGGACAAGAGGTCCGGGTTGTTTCCATCGATGGGGCCACCGCGATCGTGAGCAGCGTCGCGGACGGTCGGGAATCGGAGTAGTACGTGACCACTGGGAATATCGCCCTTATCGTCCTGGGCCTGCTTGTCGCATTTGCCGTCCTCGTGATCGTGCGGACCGTGAAGATCGTGCCGCAGCAGGTGTCGCTGATCATCGAGCGGCTTGGCAGGTTCTCACGAACGCTCGAGGGTGGCCTGCATTTTCTCGTGCCGTTCGTCGACAGGGTGAGGGCCAGCGTCGACCTGCGTGAGCAGGTCGTCTCGTTCCCGCCGCAGCCGGTGATCACGTCGGACAACCTCGTGGTCAACATCGACACGGTCATCTACTACTCGGTCATCGACTCCAAGTCGGCGGTCTACGAGATCGCCAACTTCATCATGGGCATCGAGCAGCTGACCGTCACCACGCTGCGAAACGTCATCGGCTCCCTGGACCTCGAGCAGACCCTGACGAGCCGCGACCAGATCAACGGGCAGCTGCGTGGCGTCCTGGACGAGGCGACCGGCAAGTGGGGCATCCGGGTCAACCGGGTCGAGCTCAAGGCCATCGACCCGCCGCGCTCTGTCCAGGACTCGATGGAGAAGCAGATGCGCGCTGAGCGTGACAGGCGTGCGACCATCCTCACCGCCGAGGGCGTGAAGCAGTCGGCCATCCTGACCGCCGAGGGCGAGAAGCAGAGCCAGATCCTTCGCGCCGAGGGTTCTGCCCAGGCGCGCATCCTGGAGGCCCAGGGCCAGTCCCGGGCGATCACCCAGGTGTTCGAGGCGATCCACCGCGGCAAGCCGGACCAGAAGCTGCTCGCCTACCAGTACCTCCAGATCCTCCCGCAGCTCGCCCGCGGCGACGCCAACAAGCTGTGGATCATCCCCAGCGAGCTGACCGAGGCGCTGAAGGGCATCGGCACTGCTCTTGGTGGCAAGGACGTCGACGACCCGGGCGACGCATGGGTCGACACCGGCGAGGTCATGCCCACAGCCTTTGAGGAGACCACCCTGGAGGACCCGGCCAAGGCACTGGCCGAAGCCCGCGGACAGGCAGCGGGCGCATCGGCCGAGGCCGAGGGCCACGCCACCACGAGCCAGCGGCGGGCCCAGGCCACGGGTCGGCCGGCAGCGGACTCCCTCGAGGACCAGGCCTCCGCCCTGCATGACTCGGAGCTGCGCACGAGCGGCGGTGCGGAAGCTGGTTCTGCGGACCCGGACGTGCCAAGGCAGAGCCTCACCTAGCGCCATCCAGCGCCATCCAGCCCCACGACGTCAGGGCACGCGGCTGGCACGCCTAAGGTGGCCGGGTGCCCTGGTATGAAGTCGCTGCGCTCCTGGCGGCTGGAATGGCTGCTGGGACGATCAACACGATCGTGGGATCGGGCACTCTCATCACCTTTCCCGTGCTGCTCTTCTTCGGGTTTGCCCCCGTGACCGCCAACATCTCCAACACCATTGGCCTGGTGGCGGGTGGTCTGACCGGTGTTCATGGCTACCGCAGGGAGCTCGTCGGCCAGGCCGGCACCCTGCGCCGTCTGGTCCCTGTCTCCTTCCTCGGGGCCCTGACCGGCGCGATCCTGCTCCTCGTGCTTCCCGCCAGCGCATTCGACGCCGTCGTCCCCGTGCTCATCGCCGCAGCGCTGCTGCTGGTTCTGCTGGGACCTCGCCTAGCGGCCCGGGCCGCCACTCGGCACCCCGACGGGGGCAGCCGGGGCTCCGGCCGACAGGTGCTGCTGATCGCGGGCGTTTTCGGTGCAGGGGTCTACGGCGGATACTTCGGGGCGGCCCAGGGGGTTCTGCTGGTTGGCATCTTGAGCGTGCTGATGACGATCAGCCTCCAACGCGTGAACGCAGTGAAGAACGTCCTGGGCACCGTCGTCAACGCCGTGGCCGCCCTCACCTTCATGCTCCTGGCATGGGACCGGGTCAACTGGACCGTTGCCGCCCTGATTGCCGTGGGTTCGATGGCTGGGGGACTTGCCGGCGCACGGGTTGGTCGGGGGCTGTCTCCGGTGGTCCTTCGTGGGCTGATCATCGTCGTCGGCACCCTGGCCATCGCGAAGATGCTGCTGACGTGAAGATGGCTCTGTTGCCCGACGCTAGGGTCATCTGACATGCCCATCGAGATCACCGACCCCGGAGACGAACGGGTCCGGGACTACTTCGCCCTGACCGACGTGGCACTGCGCACCAAGGTCGAGCCCGAGCGCGGGCTCTATCTTGCCGAGAGCGAGAAGGTCATCCGCCGGGCGCTTGCCGCGGGCCACCTGCCGCGCTCCTTCCTGATGGGGAAGCGCTGGATCACCGATCTCTTCGACGTGGTCGCCGAGGCCGAGTCACACGGCGTACCCGTGTACTTCGCCGAGGCCGCCATCATCGAGGCAATGACCGGATTCCACCTCCACCGGGGGGTGCTGGCCTCCATGCACCGACCCCAGCTCGTCGACCCGACCGAGCTGTTGGCCAGGTCGTTGGTGAACGACGTCTCCCGGATCCTGGTCCTCGAGGACATCGTGGACCACACCAACGTCGGTGCTGTATTCCGATCTGCCGCGGCGCTGGGCGTGGACGCCGTCCTGGTCACCCCGCGATGTGCCGACCCGTTCTACCGCCGTGCGGTGCGGGTCTCCATGGGCACGGTCTTCCAGGTCCCCTGGACGCGCATCGACCCCTGGCCGGCGGGCCTGCAGCTCCTCCGGGACCAAGGCTTCACGACGGCCGCCTTCGCCCTGGGGGACGGGGCCATCAGCCTGGATGTCCTCACCGCGAACCAGCCCGACCGACTGGCGATGATCTTTGGAACCGAGGGGGACGGGCTCTCACGGCTGGCCGTCAAGGGCGCCGACCTGGTCGTGAAGATTCCGATGTCCGGGGGAGTGGACTCGCTGAACATGGCCGCGGCCAGCGCGGTGGCCCTCTGGGCACTGCGCCCGCCCAGTCGCGATCCGAGATCGGACGAGCGCTAGACCGACACGACCCGGTCTCGACCAGCGCGCTTGGCTTCGTAGAGCGCGGCGTCCGCGGCCGCGATAGCGCCTCGTGAGGGGACCTTGTGACCAACTCCTACGGAGACAGTCACCCTCAGGTCCGGCGCGACCTGCTCCCAGGGGGCGGTGCGCACGGCGGCGTGCAGCCGGGCCGCGACCTCCTCAGCCGCCTCATCCCCGCCGAAGACCAGGATGAGGAACTCGTCGCCGCCATAACGGACAGGCACGTCATCCGCGCGGCAGTGGGTGCGAAGGATGACAGCGATCCGGCGCAGCACCTCGTCGCCAACACTGTGCGAGTAGTAGTCGTTGACCTGCTTGAACTGGTCGACATCGACGAACACCGCCGAGAGGGACTCCCCGCCATGGTCGATGGCGCTGGTCATCATCTGACGGTTCCCGAGACCGGTGAGGGGGTCGAGCAGCGCTTCCTCACCCATCCGGCTCGTCTCGGCGGTGAGGGCGCGAACCTGGTTGCGAGTCTGGAGCGCGGTGAACCGGCCGTCACGTTCGACCCAGACCCGCTCGAGGGCCTCGCGGGCCAGGAGCTTCCAGGTGTCGACCGCCGGGTGCGGCCCGTGCTCGGCCGTGTCCAGCTCCGCGAGGGCCTCCGTCGATGCGGCAGCCCAGATCTCGCGAGTCGCGCGTTTGGCGTTGGACATTCCGGTATGCAGGTGCTGGCGTGCCTCGTCGAACCGGCCGGCCTCCAGCGCTGCCTGACCGAGGACGAAGTAGGCAAGGTGGGTCTCGACGAGCTCGCCGCGCAGCTGGAACCGCCGGATAGCCGCGTTGACCCGAGCCGCCGCCAGGTCTGCGTACCCGAGGCGGCTCATCGCGTACGCCTCGATCACCTCTGCCCGGGCCACCATCTCGTCGCTGCCTGCCCGCTTCGCGAAGCGGGCCATCCGAAGCGACTGTTCCGCGCAGTTGACAAGGTGCGGCCTGGCCGCCTCGGCGTGGCCGACGACCAGCAAGGTCGTGGCCCAGAAGGCATCCATCAGGGCGCACTCCTGAATGACCAGGAGGTCTATGTCGACATCGTCACCGAGCCGGATTCCGTGCAGGAGCTCGTCAGCCTGCTCGAAGAGGTAGACCGCGCGAAGCGCAACAGCCACGGCAGTGCTCGCCGAGAGGTGGCTGTACAGACCGGGTTTCGTGCTCCCGATCAGCCACGTCGCCTCAGCCAGGGCATCCATCGCCCTGCTCACCTCGTTGACGGCGGTGGAGGACTCTGCCAGGAGCGCCAGCGTCTTGGCCCGCCACATCGGGTCGGGGTCGTCCTCGACGTCGACGAGGAGGTCGAGGGCCACGGTCACCGCCTCGTGATGACGGCCAACCTCCTGCAGCGTGATCCCCTGGACGTAGCGCAGGAACTGGGTGCTTCTCCTGTCACCCGCACCGGCGGTCAGGACCAGGCCTTCGCGGCACGCCAGCACGGCCTGCTCCGAGAACCCGTCTATGTAGAGCTGGTGGGCGCGAGCAACCAGGGGATGGAGCGGCCCGAACTCGCTGACAGGCACGATCGCGCTGCCAGCTGGCCGCACCATCGAATTCCCCCATCCTGTGCCTCCGTCGGCCGATCCCGGCTCACGGTAAGAAGGACACCCACTGGCTTTCCCTCGCCGATGGGCTGGGCGCACGGTATCACCCGGACGGTGCCGTTTGCGCCCGCTTCGGGCAATTGCCCAAGTGCGCACTGGGCCGACCGACCTCAGCGGCCCGCGCCCAACTTGTGTGACCCCTTACGGTTGAGCCATGGAGCCGGTCTACACCCCCGTTATCGGGGTCGCGAGAGCAGTGTTCGCAGCACAGGGCCTGAAGTTCACCATCACCGGCGCAGAGAACATCCCGGCCACCGGTGGCGCAGTCCTGATGATCAACCACCTGAGCTACCTCGACTTCGCGTATGCCGGTCTGGCTGCGCACCCCAGCAAGCGCCTCGTTCGGTTCATGGCGAAAGACGGCGTGTTCCACCACCGGATCAGCGGCCCGCTGATGCGGGGAATGCACCACATCCCGGTGGACCGAAGCGCCGGGGCTGCATCGTTCCGGCTGGCGGTCAATGCCCTCAGGGCAGGGGAGGTCGTCGGGGTGTTTCCCGAGGCGACCATCTCGCGTTCGTTCGAGCTCAAGGGTTTCAAGAGCGGCGCGGTCCGGATGGCTCAGGCGGCCGGGGTGCCGGTGGTGCCGATGGTCATCTGGGGGTCACAGAGGGTGTGGACCAAGGGCTATCCCAAGCGGCTGGGTCGCACGAACGTGCCGATCACGCTCAGCGTCGGTGAGCCGATCCTGGCCGGACGCAAGGACGACGCCGATGAGATCAACGTGCAGATCCGGGCGCGGATGAACGAGCTCCTGCACGCAGCGCAGGAGGGCTACCCGGCAATGCCGACCAAGGAGCTGAAGTACCTGCCGGCGCGCCTTGGCGGCTCCGCCCCGACTCTTGAGCAGGCCACAGTGCTGGACGACGAAGATGTTGTACGTCGGGCTGCACGGCGCGGCAGGGCTGGCTGACCGCGTGCTCATTGCTCTCCTCCGAACCCATCTGCGTCCCTATCAACAGCCGATCGCCCTGATCGTCCTCTTCCAGCTCGTCTCGACGATCGCAAGTCTCTATCTGCCCGGTCTGAACGCCCAGATCATCGACCTGGGAGTCGTCACGGGGGACACGGCATACATCATGCGTACCGGTGTCGTGATGCTTGGTGTGACGGCCGTGCAGATCGTGAGCGCGATTGCTGCGGTCTACTTCGGCGCCCGCACGGCGATGGCGCTGGGCAGGGACCTGCGCGAGTCGG